>NZ_JACARN010000171.1:0-365 GCF_013386605.1 Pseudomonas sp. IPO3749
TGTGGTACAGCGAGCCAAAGGTGATCATCGCCACCCACCCCAGGGCGCCGGCATGTACATGGCCGATGGTCCAGTCGGTGTAGTGGGAGAGGGCGTTGACGGTCTTGATCGCCATCATCGGCCCCTCGAACGTCGACATGCCGTAGAACGCCAGGGACAGCACCAGGAAGCGCAGGATCGGGTCGGTGCGCAACTTATGCCAGGCGCCGGACAAGGTCATCATGCCGTTGATCATCCCGCCCCAGCTCGGCGCCAGCAGAATCAACGACATGGCCATGCCCAATGATTGCGCCCAATCCGGCAGGGCGGTGTAGTGCAGGTGATGCGGGCCGGCCCAGATATACAGGGTGATCAACGCCCAGAAG
>NZ_JACARN010000172.1:0-376 GCF_013386605.1 Pseudomonas sp. IPO3749
GGATAGTTCCGCTGCTGGGCACAACGCCAAGTTGTCGCAGGCCTGGGATCGACCATCTGCCGCAGCATCGGTGTTGCCTACCCTGATCCCGGCGTGCAGCGTTCGTTGACGCTCCATGGAGCTATCCCCTGGGGATAGCTCGCGCCGCATGCAACCGCCGCGCCCTAAACCGGGGCCCGCCGGGATTCGGATTCTTGACTGACTGCCTTCCGCTTCCTGCCGAAGCTGGCCGCTCCTTTTCCAACAACGAGCGGACACCATGGCAACCAATGAACCTCTGCAACTGAATCTCGGCTCCCTGCGCAGCGCGATGTCGCTGACCCTGCACACCCATCACGCTTCCCGCATCTGGCACGGCCGCGCCGCCGCCGAGGGG
>NZ_JACARN010000173.1:0-322 GCF_013386605.1 Pseudomonas sp. IPO3749
TCCTCAAGGCGGCCGGGTTCTTCCAGGCTCATCTTGTGCGGGAACAGGCCTTCTTCCATGCCCACCAGGAACACGTAGGGGAATTCCAGACCCTTGGCGCTGTGCAAGGTCATCAGCTGGATGCTGTCTTCATGCTCATCCGCCTGGGTGTCACCGGCTTCCAGCGACGCATGGCCGAGGAACGCGGCCAGCGGGGTCAGCTCTTCGTCTTCCTCGGTGTTTTCGAACGCACGGGCGGCGCTCACCAGTTCCTCAAGGTTTTCTACCCGGGCCTGGCCTTTCTCGCCTTTTTCCGCCTCATGGTAGGCGATCAGCCCGGACT
>NZ_JACARN010000174.1:0-389 GCF_013386605.1 Pseudomonas sp. IPO3749
GGGCAGCGCCATGCACCTGCATCAGAGCGTGGTCGACATCGCCACCGGCAAACCGGTGTTCGTCGACGCGGATGGCAACAAGAGTCAGCTGTTCCTGCACCACATCGGCGGCTTGCAGAAGTACATTCCCAAGCTGCTGCCGATGTTTGCGCCCAACGTGAACTCGTTCCGCCGCTTCCTGCCGGACACCTCGGCACCGGTCAACGTCGAGTGGGGCGAAGAGAACCGCACCGTTGGCCTGCGCGTGCCCACCTCCAGCCCCGACGCCATGCGCGTGGAGAACCGTTTGCCCGGCGCCGATGCCAATCCCTACCTGGCAATTGCGGCTAGTCTGCTGTGTGGCTACCTCGGCATGATCGAGCAGATCGAACCCAGCGCGCCAGTGGAAG
>NZ_JACARN010000021.1:0-83759 GCF_013386605.1 Pseudomonas sp. IPO3749
AGCGCTGCGCAGCGCTATCGCCGGGCATATCGCGTTCTCACGCGGGGTCAACTGCCGTGACAGCGACATCGTAGTCACCAACGGCGCCCAGCAGGCACTGGACCTGATCGCCCGCGTCGTGCTGGAACCGGGCAGCATTGTCGCCATGGAAGACCCCGGCTACAGCCCCGCGCGCCAGATGTTCATGGCCATGGGCGCCCGTGTCGCCAGCGTGCCGGTGGATGAACAGGGTATTCAGGTCGAGCGGATTCCCGACGGCACACGACTGATCTACGTGACGCCCTCGCACCAGTTCCCGCTCGGCATGCCCATGAGCCTGCCACGCCGTGAAGCCTTGCTGGCGCGAGCGTTCGAGCTGGGCGCAATCATCATCGAGGACGACTACGACAGCGAATTCCGCTACGAAGGGCGGCCCACCGACTCCCTGCAAAGCATGGACACCCGTGGCGTGGTGACCTACGTCGGCACCTTTTCGAAAACCTTGCTGCCGGAGCTGCGCCTGGGCTACGCGGTGCTGCCGCCGGCGATTTATGGCGCAGTGCTCAAGGCCAAGCAACTGACCGACCAGCACAGTTCCACACTGCCGCAATGGGCCCTGGCCAAGTTCATCAGTGAAGGCTACCTGCTCAAGCATATCCGCCGCTGCCACACGGTCTACGCCGGGCGCCGTGAACGCATCCTGCAACGCCTGGCAGGTGACTTGTCGCCGTGGTTCGAAGCGGTGCCTACCGTGGCCGGGTTCCACATGGCGGCGCTGTGCAAGGTGCCGGTGAACATCCCGTTGCTGATGGAACTGGCACGCCAGGTGGAAGTGGGTTTGTACCCCTTGGATGTATTTTTCCACGATGCGCCAGTACGCCCTGGCCTGATCATCGGCTTTGGCGCCATCGAAACCCTGGATATCGACCCGGCGCTGGACAAGGTGCGCGATATTCTCCAGCAGATTGGCTAGCAGATTTTCCGGCGGATTGGTCATTGGTCCTGGCGTCGTCAGGCTCTAGCCTGTGCACTGACCCCGCCCTCGGAGACCATCGCCATGCCAGCCTGTGCCTTCAACACTGTCCTTGTCCGCGCGGCCGCCGGGCGCTCAGCGGAACTGGGCGAGCGCCTGCAGCAGATAGCCGACGCGGTACGCACCGCCCCCGGTTGCCTGGATTACGGGGTGCAGCGCGACCCGATGGACCCCGACCTGTGGACCGTCACGGGACGCTGGTCCTGTGCCGAGCAGCTCAGCGCACACTTCGCATTACCGGCCCTGCAAGGCTTTATCGAATTGACCCGTGAACACCTGGCCCGTCGCCTGGACTTCGACCACTGAAGCATTGGTCTCCTGCTCTTCGCCAGGATTGGTCATTGGTCACCCAGGCCTTGCGGCGTAGGGTGAAGAGGTCTCGAACTACTCGGAAATTTCGCCATGAAACCACTGCTCGCCGCCGCCCTGATGTTCGCCTCGCTCAGCGCCTTTGCCCATGAACCGGTTTATAACCAAGAGTCGATCAAGGTCTTGCAAGAACACGCCTTGACCAATGTACCCGGCAAGAAAACCATCATGCTCACCGTCGATTACGCCCCTGGACAAGCCACTGTGCCCCATAGCCACACCGGTACTGCCGTGGCCTATGTGCTGGAAGGCGCGATCACCTCGCGGGTGAATGATGAGAAAGCGAAGACCTACCAGGTCGGCGAATCGTTCTACGAACCTGCGGGTTCCCGGCACTTTGAGTCGAGCAATGCCAGCCAGACCAAGCCGGCCAAGTTGCTGGTGGTGATGGTGCTGGATGATAAGGCTGAAGTGCTGACGCCTCTCAAGCAGTAAGCCCTAAGGTCGCTGGAACCGCCGGCGCAGGTCTTCGATCTGTGGCCGGCACGCACAGCCTTCCAAATGATCATTGACCATCCCCATCGCCTGCATCAACGCATACATCGTGGTCGGGCCCACATAGGTCCAACCGCGTTTCTTCAGGGCTTTGGACAAACGCACCGAAGCCGGTGACGTGGGGTTGCCTGTCCAATACGCCATATCCACCACTGTCGGGCGCTCATCTTCACTGGGCTCAAACGCCCACAGCCAGCGCGCCAGCGAACCCGTCTCATCCACCAGTTCACAGGCCCGGCGCGCGTTGTTGATGGTGGACACGATCTTGGCCCGATTGCGCACGATGCCCGGGTCCTGCATCAAGCGCTCGATATCTGCCTCGCCGTACTGCGCCACCCTTCTGAAATCAAACCCGTCGAACGCCGCCCGAAACTGCTCACGCTTGCGCAGGATGGTGATCCACGCCAGGCCCGCCTGGAAGCCTTCCAGGCAGACCTTCTCGTACAGCTGGATATCATCCGCCACCGGCACGCCCCACTCCTGGTCGTGGTAACGCAGATATTGCGGCGCTGCTGTGCGCCAGGTGCAGTGGGTCTGCCCGGTTTCGTCAGGGGTCAGTCCTGGTGTGTCCATCCATCACCTCATGTGCCGAGCGGCGGATGATAAGCGAAAAAATTTCCCTCGCGCCAACCGCTCAAGCATCACCCTTACCGACCAACTGGTCAGACCGGGACCTGTCAACCGTCAAATAATTGCTTGTGATTTCAAAAATACCGGGCGTAGACTGGCCCCGCACTGGACTTACCGGTATGACCACAACAATTAAGCCCTGGAACCACCAGGGCACCGAATAGAGATCCCTCCCATGCTCAGATGGTGCTCGCGTTCGATTTTCCTGCAAGTCGTGATTGGCCTGATGCTCGGCATCATTTGCGGCCTGGCCCTTCCCGAATTCTCCTCGCAACTCAAACCCCTGGGTGACGGCTTTATCAAGCTGATCAAGATGCTGATCGGCCTGATCGTGTTCTGCGTGGTGGTCAGCGGCATTTCCGGTGCAGGCGACCTGAAGAAAGTCGGGCGTATCGGTCTCAAGTCGGTGATCTACTTTGAAGTGCTCACCACCGTCGCCCTGGTGATCGGCCTGGTGATGGCCTTCAGCACCGGTATCGGCCAAGGCGCCAATATCCACCTGGAGCAATTGTCGTCCGCCGGTCTCAATGAACTGGCCGACAAGGGCCAGCACATCCGCGGTACCAGCCAGTTCCTCATGGACTTGATCCCCAACTCGGTGATCGGCGCCTTTGCCGACAACAACGTGCTGCAAGTGCTGCTGTTCTCGGTGCTGTTCGGCAGTGCGTTGAACCTGGTGGGCGAAGCCGCCTCGGGTATCTCGCGACTGATCAACGAATTGAGTCATGTGATCTTCCGCATCATGGGCATGATCGTGCGCCTGGCGCCGATCGGCGTGTTTGGCGCGATCGCCTTCACCACCAGCACCTACGGGCTGGATTCCCTGCAACACCTGGGCAGCCTGGTGGGCTTGTTCTACCTGACCTGCTTTGCCTTCGTCGGGCTGATCCTCGGCCTGGTGATGCGCCTGTCGGGCCTGCGCATGCTGCCGCTGCTCAAGTACCTGCGTGAAGAACTGCTGATCGTGATGGGCACCGCCTCCTCCGACGCCGTGCTGCCACAGATCATGCGTAAACTCGAACACCTGGGCATCGGCAGCTCCACCGTGGGCCTGGTGATTCCGACGGGGTATTCATTCAACCTCGACGGCTTCTCCATCTACTTGACCCTGGCCATCGTGTTTATCGCCAACGCCACCGGCACACCGCTGTCGATGACGGACCTGCTGACCATCCTGCTGGTGTCGCTGATCACCTCCAAGGGCGCCCACGGCATTCCCGGTTCGGCGCTGGTGATCCTGGCGGCGACCCTCACCGCGATTCCGGCGATCCCGGTGGTGGGCCTGGTGCTGGTGCTGGCGGTGGATTGGTTCATGGGCATCGGTCGCGCATTGACTAACCTGATCGGCAACTGCGTCGCCACCGTGGCCATCGCCCGCTGGGAAAAAGACATCGACCTCCAGCGCGCCAACAAGGTGCTGGACGGCCAGCAAGGGTATGCCTTCCAGGCCAAGAAGCCGGTATTGCCGGCGCATCAGGAGTTCTGACCGATTTCATGAGCGACGCCGTTCAAATGTGGGAGCGGGCTTGCTCGCGAAAGCGCTGGGTCAGTCACAGAAGTATTGACTGAATGACCGCATTCGCGAGCAAGCCCGCTCCCACAGTTAAGAGTCGCCATGCTCGCTAATGTATTCGCAACATAAAGGAGAGGTAGACGTGATCAGCACCTCAACCGTCGTCAATTCAGTGGTAGAAAAACTCCGCGCCGCCTTGGCGCGTGGCCAGTGGCGCCGGGGTGAAATGCTCCCCGGCCAGCGCGAACTGGCCGAACAGATGGGCATCAGCCGCCCCAGCCTGCGTGAAGCAGTGATCGTGCTGGAAACCCTCGGGCTGGTGCGCTCCATGCCCGGCAAAGGCGTGGTGGTGCTGGAAACCAGCGTCAGCGAGCCGCAATCCAGCGACGCCGTGGCCGACGCCAGCCTGGAAGACATCCTGCAACTGCGCTACACCCTCGAACCCTTCATTGTCGGCCTGGTGGCCCAGTCCATCAGCAGCAAGGAAGTCGGCCAACTGCGCCTGACCCTGATGGACATGCGCGAAGCCCTCGACGCCGGCGACGCCGAAGCCGGAATGAACGCCTACATCGGCTTTCACGAAGAATTGTTCGCCCTCACCTCCAACCCGATCTTCCAGAACGTGGTGCAACAGACCAGCAACGCCCTCAAGCAAAGCGCCCAGGTCCTGCGCAACTCGCCGGAACACCTGGCCGAACGCCTGCAGGAAAACGACGCCGTGGTGCGCGCCATCCGCAACAAGAACAGCGCCCTGGCCAGTGCCGAGATGCGCCGGCACATCCTTCAGGAAGGCCTGCGCATGGGCATTCGCTTGAACATCCCGGACGACCATCTGGGCAGCTGATTTTTTTGGAGACAGGCCATGACCGCCCACGCCTTGCACTACGAACCGATCCTCCCGACCCTGCGCCTGGTCGCTGGTAAAAAGCCTTCGGTGGACGATATCTACCCGCGCCTGTTCGACGCCATCCTGGAACAGCGGATCGCCCCGGCCAGTCGCTTTACCGAAGAAGGCCTGGGCGAGATCTTTGGGGTGAGCCGCAGCGTGATTCGCCGCGTATTGGCAAAGCTGTCCCATCAGCAAGTGATCATCCTGCGTCCCAACCAGCGTGCCCAGGTGGCTGCGCCGGATGCGCTGCAAACCCGCCAAATCCTGGAAGCCCGCCGCCTGACGGAAATGACTGTGGTGCAACTGGCCTGCACGCAGGCCACATCGACGCAGATCCGGCATTTGCGCGAACTGATCGCGCGGGAGCGTGAGCATATTGAACGGGACCAACGCGGGCCAGCCATCCGCCTCTCCGGCGAATTCCACCTGCAACTGGCAGCGATGGCACGTAACGCGCCGTTGGCGCAATTTCTCAACAGCCTGGTGCCGTTAACGTCGTTGATCATTGCCCAGTACGAAGCGAATGCCTGTACCTATTGCGCGTGGCAAGAGCATGAAGCGATAGTGGATGCCGTCGAACAACGCGATGTGAAGCGCGCGATAAACCTGATGACCCAACACCTGGATCACCTGGAGGCCAAATTGCTGAGCCACGATGATCAGATGGCCCACCCTGGCTGACTACAATTACAACGCTGATCTACGAAATCACCGACAGCACGGACGGTCATAGAACCGCAGAATTGCATTCATTCCTAAAGCCTTGAACGCGGATGAATAGCACTATGCACCCCCTCACTTTCGCACTGGTCACTGGCCTGGTCGCCACCCAGTTCAGTGTCAATGTACGGGCCGGCGACGCGTTAACTGCCGGGACTTACATCATCACCCCGGCAGCCCCCGTGTGGTTGCTTGAACAGCCCTACGCAGATAGCCCCATGCTCACCGCCCGCACCTTCGGTGGCAGCGCTTACGGCGACTACCACGTCAAGGCCAGCCTTGAGATCAGCTGTTCGCCGCAGAGCCCGACCGCCAGCCTTGCATTGCAAATCACACCAACAGCGCTGGGCTTTGACATCGCACCTTTCGAAGGTCCAGACGCCAGCGCCAATGGGCCGTTGCGCATCACTACGGCGACACGCACGACCATCGAACACTCGGTAAATGGCGTCTGGACTTACGGCGGAGCGTTCCAGATCGGTACGATATTTGCGCTCAGTGCTGCTGTTCCCCATGATGAATTAGCCTACTGGGCCAGCGATGCCTCACGCGGCCAGACGCTAAAACTCTCAATAGCGCCCGCCAAAGAGGGTGACAAGCCGCTGACCGCGACATTCTTATTGCCTGCTAGCAACAACGGTTTGAAAACAGTTATCCAGCCCTGCCTGGGCAACGCCAGTTTTTAAGCCATAAAAAAAGCCCCGTATCTCAGGATACGGGGCTTTTTGTCTTACAGCGGAATCAAGCCGGTTGCAGCACCGACTGACCGCTCAATGCCAGGTCCAGCAACTCACGGTTGGCCACCGCGTACATGGCGTAGTCCGTCCCCACAGCGGCACGGATTTCCACCATCATCGCCACCCAACGCTGCGCCATGTCCTTGTGCTGCTCAAGCCACAGGGCCACGCGGGCTTCCATGTCTTGTGGCGCGTCGGCCATTTGCAGCACGGAGATGGTGATTGCGCGTTGCTGCCAGTCCACGTCATCGCGGAAGGCTTCACGAGCCTGGGCCTGCCAGTTGTTAGCCACCGGCAGATCGCTGATCTGCTGCAGGTACCACGGCAAGTCCAAGGCGCTGCCGACGGCAAAGTAGGCCTTGGCCACTTCGGCGGCGTCATGCCCGGTCACGTCAGCGGCTTCGATGATCGGCAGCAAGGTGTACAGGTGAGTAGTGCCTGCAACCATGCGTGCCAACAGCTCAGGCACACCGGCTTCGGTATATTTACCGTAGCGGTTCTGCCAGCCTTCGCGGGTCGGGCCTTCCAGCAGTTCGTCGAGCTTGAGGCCCAGCGCCGCCAGGTGCGGACCAAAGTGCGCGGTGTCACGGCCAGCGTCCTGCTCGTTGCGACGGCTGCGCAGGAACCAGCGTGTAGCACGGCGGCCCAGACGCATCAGCTCATCCATCAGCTCCAGTTGCACGTCAGCGGAAACCTGGTGGTCCAGGGCTTCAATCTGACGGAACCAGTGCGGGAGGTGGAAGATGTCACGCACGATCACATAAGCGCCAGCAACGTTCGCCGGGCTCATGCCGGTCGACTCTTTGAGTCGTTGAACGAAGGTGATGCCCATGTGGTTGACCAGGTCGTTGGCGATCTGGGTGCTGACGATCTCACGCTTCAGGCGGTGGCGACGCATGGCCTCAGAGAACTTGGCGACCAGGCTCGGTGGGAACGCGGTCTCCATGTCACGGGTCAGGTAGTCGTCGTCCGGCACCAGGGACTTGAGCAGCGCTTCCTTGAGGTCGATCTTGCTGTAGGAGATCAGCACCGACAGTTCCGGACGGGTCAGGCCCTTGCCATTCGCGGCGCGCTCGGTGAGCTGCTCCTCGGTCGGCAGGTACTCGATGGCGCGGTCCAGTTTGCCACGGCCTTCCAGGTCGCTCATCAGGCGCTTGTACTCGGCGGCACGCTCGTAGGCACGGCGCGCAGCCAGGGACAGGGCCTGGGTCTGCTTGTAGTTGTTGCCCAACACCAGGTTGCCGACTTCGTCGGTCATGCTCGCCAGCAACTGGTTGCGTTGCTTGTCGGTCATGTCACCGGCCTGCACCACTTCGTTGAGCAGGATCTTGATGTTCACTTCGTGGTCGGAGCAGTCCACGCCACCGGCGTTGTCGATGAAGTCGGTGTTGGAACCGCCGCCATTGAGGCCGAATTCCACGCGACCCAGTTGGGTCATGCCGAGGTTACCGCCCTCGCCCACTACCTTGCAGCGCAGCTCGTTGCCGTTGACGCGCAGCGCGTCGTTGGCCTTGTCGCCCACGTCGGCATGGCTTTCGGTGCTGGCCTTGACGTACGTACCAATGCCGCCGTTCCACAACAGGTCCACCGGCGCCTTGAGCAAGGCATTCAGCAGCTCGGTCGGGGTCAGCTTGTCGGCCGCGATGTCGAAGCGCTCTTTCATCTGTGGCGAGATGGCAATGCTCTTCGCGCTGCGCGAAAAGATACCGCCGCCTTCAGACATGATGCTGGTGTCGTAGTCGGTCCATGCCGAACGCGGCAGCTCGAACATGCGCTGACGCTCGACGAAGCTGGTCGCCGGGTTCGGGTTTGGATCGATGAAGATATGCAGGTGGTTGAACGCTGCGACCAGTTGCAGCTTGTCGGACATCAACAAGCCGTTACCGAACACGTCACCGGCCATATCGCCGACGCCGACCACGGTGATGCTGTCTTCCTGCACGTTGATGCCGCGCTCACGGAAGTGACGCTGCACACCGACCCACGCGCCCTTGGCGGTGATGCCCATTTTCTTGTGGTCGTAACCGGCGGAACCGCCGGACGCGAACGCGTCGCCCAGCCAGAAGCCGTAGTCGATGGCGATGCCGTTGGCGATGTCGGAGAAGGTCGCAGTGCCCTTGTCCGCTGCGACGACCAGGTACGGGTCATCGTCGTCATGACGCACGACGTTGGCCGGAGGCACCAAGGCGCCGTCCTTCAGGTTGTCGGTGATGTCCAACAGGCCGGAAATGAAGATGCGGTAGCAGGCGATGCCCTCGGCCGCGATCTCGTCACGGCTGCCGCCCAGTGGCAGGCGACGCGGCAGGAAGCCGCCCTTCGCACCCACCGGCACGATGACCGAGTTCTTCACTTGCTGGGCTTTTACCAGGCCGAGCACTTCAGTGCGGAAGTCTTCTTCACGGTCGGACCAGCGCAGGCCGCCGCGCGCGACGTTGCCGAAGCGCAAGTGCACGCCTTCGACGCGTGGCGAGTACACGAAGATTTCAAACTTCGGCACCGGCTTAGGCAGTTCAGGGATCGCGTGCGGGTTGAACTTGAAGCTGAAGTACGACTTGTTCTGGCCGTTGGCGTCAGTCTGGTAGAAGTTGGTGCGCAGGGTCGCCTTGATCAGGTCCAGGTAGCGACGCAGGATGCGGTCTTCGTTGAGCACCTGGACGTCGTCCAGGGCCGAAAGAATCGCTTGTTCCAGGCGTTGCTGCTTGTCTTCCAGGTCGTCGCTGGTGAGCTTGCGCGCCAGGTAGAAACGGGTCTTGAACAACCGGGTCAACTCGCGGGCGATGTCGGTGTGGTTGTTCAGGGTGCTGGCGATGTAACCCAGGTCGAAGCCCAGGCGGATCTGCTTCAGGTAACGGGCGTAGGCACGCAGCAGTGCCACGTCGCGCCAAGGCAGGCCGGCGGTGAGTACCAAGCGGTTGAACGCATCGTTCTCGGCGTCGCCATGCACGATGTGCACAAACGCGTCCTGCAGGGTGTCGTTGAGCTGCTGGATGTCGAGGTTCACGCCTTCGGCGGCGATGAACGCGAAATCGTGGATCCAGAACTCACGGCCATTGGCGTGACGCAGGCGGTACGGGAACTCGCCCAGCACACGCAGGCCGAGGTTTTCCAGGATCGGCAGCACGTCGGACAGCGCCAGCGGGGTGTCGGCGTGGTAGAGCTTGCAATGCAGCTCGCGCTGGCCAGACACCTGGCCCAGCGGCTGGTAGAAACTCATCACCAGCGGGTTGGCTTCGGTCAGGCTGAGCAAGTGCTGCATGTCGACCACGGCCGAATGCGCGGCGAAACGCTCGCGGTAACCGGCTGGGAAGCCTTTAGGGAAGTCGGCCAGCACGTTGGTGCCGTGGGCTTCGCCGAAGCTTTCCACGACCAGGCTGGCGTAGTCGTCCTGCCAGCTGCGGCAGGCCTGCACCACTTCTTTTTCCAGTTGCAGCGGGTCGATGTCCAGGCGGTTCTTCGGGTCAACCCGCAGGATCAGCTGTACACGGGCCAGCACGGACTCGGAGAAGAACGTCCAGAATTCGCAATCCGAGGCCTTCAAGCGATCCATCAGCACTTGCTGGATCTTCTGGCGCACTTCGGTGGAATAGATGTCGCGCGGCACGTAGGCCAGGCAGTAACAGAAACGACCGTACGGGTCTTTACGCAGGAACACGCGGATCTTGTTGCGTTCCTGGATCTGCACAATCGACATCACGGTGCTGAACAGCTCGTCGACCGGGGTCTGGAACAGGTCATCACGTGGCAATACTTCAACCACCTGCGCCAGCTCCTTGCCCAGGTGAGCCTTGGGCTGGAAGCCGGAACGGCGTTCGATTTCCGCAACCTTGCGACGGATATACGGAATCACCCGCACGCTTTCGCCATACACCGACGAGGTGTACAGGCCCATGAAGCGGTGTTCCTTGATCACTTTGCCGTCGGCGCTGATCTCACGGATCGACACATAGTCCGGATACGCCGGACGGTGCACGCGGCTCGGGTGCGCGGCCTTGGCGAACGACAGCACAGTCGGTTCACGCAGGTAGGCTACGGCATAGTCTTCGATGCGCAGGTCGTCGGCGGTGAGGCCGGCGCGCAGCAGTTTGGTCAGGCCGAGGAACGAATCGGCGTCATATTCGATATGACCGCCGTCCGCCTCGTCACGTACCACGAATTCTTCATAGCCGAGGAAGGTGAAGTGGTTGCCCACCAGCCATTCCAGGAAGTTCTTGATCTCGGCTTTCTCTTCGCCGTCGATGCTGAACTGGCTGGCGTCGATACCGGCAAGCAGGTCCTGGACCTTGGCTTTCATCGGTTCGAAATCGGCCACGGCCACGCGCACTTCGCCCAGTACCTGCTCCAGCTCTTTGCTCAGCACGTTCAGTTCGGCGGCGTTGGCGCAACGGTCGATTTCCAGGTACATCAGCGATTCTTGCAGGATGCCTTCGTCCTGGGTGCCTTTTGGCAGGATCTCCAGCAGCTCGCCCTTGGCGCCACGGCGTACGCTGAGTACGGTGGTCTGCAAGGTGTGAATGCTGTAGCCACGGCGGTTCAGCTCGGTACGCACCGAGTCCACCAGGAACGGCAGGTCATGGTGCAGCACTTCGACCGCAGTGTGGGTCGACTGCCAGCCATGACGTTCGTAATCGGGGTTGTAGACCCGCACTTGCGGTTGGGTGTGGTCAAAGCGCTCAAGCAGGCGCCACGCAGAAAGAGTGCAACCGGCCAGGTCGGAAAGGCGACGCTGGGTCAGTTCGTCCAGGGAAATGATGCCGAAGAATTGTTCAGCGAACAGCGCCACTTGTGGCAGTGCCTGTTCACTGATGTGCTGCGCCAGTGCCGCTTGCAGTTGATGCTGGAAGTCGGCCTTGCTGGCTGCGGTGAAGAACGCCATCTGTGGTACTCCGCTTGGGCTTGTTATTGATGGAAGCGTCGCGTGTTATCCCCTTGCGGGGAGACCGTCAGCGCTGTTCGCTGGTACTGATATAAGCACACTAGCGAATCAGGGTGACAGGTGGGTGAAGCTGGACAAGACAATGAGGTCACATACAACTTCCATAAGATGCGCACCTTGCCGGGTGACGGTACGACGGGCAGGTCAGGCGCCTGGCTCATGCACATCCGTTGCGCAGCTTAACGAGTGTGGGAAGCCCACTGCTTGCGACGCTGCGACATATTCGGTCATCGGTAAGCAGGCGTGGGGTTGCGACTTGGGCAACCCGCAATATCCGGCAAAAAAACCGGCTATTTCAATGTCCGCGAGTACCAGAAATGACTGATTTTGCCCCTCAGGTCATGCCCTGGGTCTGACACAGGATGCAGCACAAAATTCGCCGCAATGGCACAATTGCCCGTATTACGCCCTACCCCAGACAGGATTCCCCATGCTGCAGTTGAAAACCGACGCCCTGATGGTCACCCCGTGCGATGACGAAGAAGACAACATGGCGATGCTCTGCTGCCACGGCAAGAACGGCGAGATGTTCATGCTGACCCGTTACCCGGATGAAGACGAAGTGGAACTGACCTGGGATTACGAGCCGTCGACCCTCGACGGGCTGAAAGTCACCCTGGGCGCCACGACGCTGCTGGTTGAGCTGGCCGCAGGCGATGCCGATGCACTGGGCGGCAAGGACCAGTTGGAGATCACCCACGCCACCAGCGCGTCGGACCTGGCCGAAGTCGAGGAAACCTTGCAAAACATCCTCAAAGGCACTGGCACCTACGTCCGCGCGTGACGCCTCGCACACAAAAATCCTACAAGTTTTGCCAAAAATACCCGTTACGCCGTTAGTCGCCAGCCCCTTCGATGCATTAAAGTAAGCCTCCCAAGCCCGGCGTTTTTTCTCGACCACCGGGCTCATCTCTCCAGGAACCGTCATCGATGGAACATCGTGAAGCGCTGCTTGCGCTGCGAACCTTTCTTTCTACGCAGATTCTCGGCCAGGAAAAACTCATCGATCGCCTGTTGATCGCCTTGCTCGCCGACGGCCATATGCTGGTGGAAGGCGCGCCGGGCCTGGCCAAGACCAAGGCCATCAAAGAGTTGGCCGAAGGTATCGAAGCGCAGTTCCATCGTATCCAGTTCACCCCCGACCTGTTGCCTGCCGACATCACCGGCACCGAGATCTATCGCCCGGAAACCGGCAGCTTCGTGTTCCAGCAAGGGCCGATCTTCCACAACCTGGTGCTGGCGGACGAAATCAACCGCGCCCCGGCCAAGGTGCAGTCAGCTTTGTTGGAGGCCATGGCCGAGCGCCAGGTCAGCGTTGGGCGCAGCACGTATGACCTGTCCCCGCTGTTCCTGGTGATGGCCACGCAAAACCCCATCGAGCAGGAAGGCACCTACCCGCTGCCCGAGGCCCAGCTCGACCGTTTCTTGATGCATGTGAAAATCGGTTTTCCGGACGCCGCCGTCGAGCGGCGCATCCTGCAACAGGCCCGTGGCGAAGCGCTCAACGGCGAAACCAAGCCGGAGCGCCGCGTCAGCCAGCAGGCGATCTTCGCCGCACGCAAGGAAATCCTCGGCCTGTACATGGCCGACGCCGTGGAGGAATACCTGGTGCAACTGGTGATGGCCACGCGCACCCCGGCCAAGTTCGACCCGGAAATGGCCGAGTGGATCGCCTACGGCGCCAGCCCACGCGGCTCCATCGCCCTGGACCGCTGTGCCCGCGCCCACGCCTGGCTGGCCGGTCGAGACTTCGTCAGCCCGGAAGATATCCAGGCGGTGCTGTTCGACGTGCTGCGCCATCGCATCATCCTGTCGTTCGAGGCCGAAGCCGCTGGCATTGACCAGGACCGTGTGGTGCAGCGCATTCTCGACGTCGTTGCCGTCGCTTGAAACCCATGAACGCCGGTGATGGGATCCGCGTCACGCTCAGCGAATTGATCGAGATGCGCCATCGCGTGCGTGAAGTGCAGCTGTTTTCCACGCCAAGCCAGCGCAGCCCTTTGATCGGCCTGCACCACTCCAAGCTGCGCGGGCGTGGTGTGGATTTCGACCAGGTGCGCGTGTATCAGGCCGGCGACGACGTGCGCACCATCGACTGGCGCGTCACCGCACGCACCCAGGAACCGCACACCAAGCTGTTCCATGAAGAGCGCGAACGGCCGATCTTCATCATGGTGGAGCAAAGCTGCCGGCTGTTTTTCGGCTCGGGGCAGATGTTCAAGTCGGTACTGGCCGCCCAAGCCGCCAGCCTGATCGGCTGGGCCGCGCTGGGGCATAACGACCGTGTGGGCGGGCTGGTGTTCGGCGACAACGAGCACTACGAAATCAAGCCGCGCCGCAGCAAGCAAAGCCTGCTGCAATTGCTCAACCGCCTGGTGCGCGTCAACCAGAGCCTGAGCACCGAAAGCCGCCCCGAAGCCGACGCCCTTGGCATGGCCCTGCGCCGTGGCCGCGAAGTGTTGCGCCCTGGCAGCCTGGTGATTGTGATCTGCGATGAGCGCGCACTGACCGAAGGCGCCGAGCAACAGCTGAGCTTGCTGTCGCGGCATTGCGATTTGCTGCTGTTGCCGATCTCCGACCCACTGGACCATGCCCTGCCCGCCGCCGGGCTGCTGCGTTTCGCCGAACGCGGTGCCCAGCTGGAACTGGACACGCTGAATTTCGACCTGCGCCAGGCCTACAAGGCCCAGGCCGAAGCGCGCCTTGCGCGCTGGGAGCTGCTCGCGCAGAAACTGCGCGTACTGCTGATGCCCTTGAGCACCCAGAGCGAAATGGTCGAGCAACTGCGCGAATACCTCAACCCGCAACGCCCGGTTAAAAAACAATGAGCAGCCTTGACCAACTGCAACCGCTGATCGCCCCACCCGCCATCGGCTTCTGGCCGCCCGCGCCGGGTTGGTGGCTGTTGCTGCTGGTGATTCCGCTGCTCGGCTGGGGCCTGTGGTCACTGCGCCGCTTTCTGCCGACCCGCCGCCCCATCGCCCGTGCCGAACAACCGCTGGACCCGCTGCGCATCGCCGCCCTGGCAGAGCTTGCGCTCATGCCCAAGCCTTACGATGGCGCGCCCGCCGGGGCCTGGTTGCAACAGCTCAACGGCCTGCTCAAGCGCCTGTGCCGCAACGACTACCCCTACAGCCAGAGCCACACCCTCAACGGCCGCAAATGGCTGGCATTCCTCGACAACCGCTGCCCCGCCGCCGGCCTTACGCGCTGGATGGTATTGGTAGAGGGCGCCTACAAACCCGAATGCAAGCTCGACGACAAGGCCATCGCCGGCCTGACCCAAGCCGTCGACACCTGGATTCGCAAACATGTTTGAGTTCGCCTGGCCGTGGATCTTCGCCCTGTTGCCGTTGCCGTGGTTGATGCGCCTTGTGCTGCCGGCCGCCGACAGCGGCGAGCCCGCGTTGAAAGTCAGCTACCTCAGCGACCTTGAAGGCCTGGCCCGTCGCCGCGCCCGCGTCAACCTGCCCGGCTGGCGCCAGCAAGCGCCGTTCGTGGTGCTGTGGTTGCTGCTGCTCACCGCCGCCGCGCGCCCGGAATGGCTCGGCGAACCGTTACCGATTGCCGCCAGTGGCCGCGACCTGCTGGTGGCGGTGGACGTGTCTGGCTCCATGGATTTCCCCGATATGCATTGGCAGGACGACGACGTAAGTCGCTTGAGCCTGGTCAAGCACCTGCTTGGCGATTTCCTTGAGGAGCGTGAAGGCGACCGCGTCGGCCTGATCCTGTTCGGCAGCCAGGCCTACCTGCAAGCGCCACTGACCTTTGACCGCCGCACCGTGCGCGCCTGGCTGGACGAAGCGCGCATCGGCATTGCCGGCAAGAACACCGCGATTGGCGACGCCATCGGCCTGGCCCTCAAACGCCTGCGCCAGCGCCCGGCGCAGAGCCGCGTGCTGATCCTGGTCACTGACGGCGCCAATAACGCCGGGCAGATCGACCCGCTGACCGCCGCGCGTCTGGCGGCTGAAGAAGGCGTAAAAATCTATCCAATCGGCATCGGTGCCGACCCGGAACAAACCGGTTCCTTGGGCATTCTGGGCGTCAACCCTAGCCTGGACTTGGACGAACCGGCGCTCAAGGCCATCGCCGAGGCTACCAACGGCCAGTACTTTCGCGCCCGCGATGGTGAAGAGTTGCAAGCGATCAAAGCGACCCTAGACAAACTCGAGCCCGTCGAACAACAACCCACCCAAGCGCGCCCGGCCCTGGCGCTGTACAGCGCGCCACTGGCCCTGGCCTTGGTGCTGAGCATGTTGCTGGTGATTCAGGAGCGCTGGCCGAACAACGCGTTGCAACGGCTGTTCAACAAATTGTCGAGCAAGGGGATATTCCTGCAACAACACCCTGAGTGGCGTCAGCGCCTCAAACGCCTGCGTTTGCGGAGGCGTCGATGATCGACCTGTGGCCGCACTGGTTCCGTCCGTGGTGGTTGTTGCTGCTACCGTTGCTCGGCTGGTTGCTGTGGCACCTGTGGCACCGGCAAAAGCGCGCCGGGCGCTGGCAGATGATCCTGCCGCCGGCCTTCCACGCGGTGTTGCTCAGCGGTGGCAACGGCCGCGAGAGCAAATCACCGTGGGTGGTACTGGGCATTGCCTGGCTGTTAGCCGTATTGGCGTTGCTCGGCCCGAGCTGGCAGCGTGTGGAGCAGTCCAGCCAGAAGCCTTCCGACCCGTTGGTGGTGGTGCTGGAACTGACCCCGGAAATGCTCGCCACCGACAGCCCGCCCAACCGCCTGGAACAGGCACGACGCAAGCTGTACGACTTATTGCAAGCGCGTACCGATGCGCAAACCGCCATCGTCGTGTACGCCGGTAGCGCCCACACGTTGGTGCCGCTGTCGGACGACCTGGCCACCAGCCGCAACTTGCTCGAAGCGTTGCGCCCCTCGATCATGCCCGAGCCCGGCCATCGCGCCGACCTGGCCGTCGAGAAAGCCCTAGGCCTGCTCAAGCAAGGTGGCCTCGGCCAGGGTCGCTTGCTGCTGATTGGTTCCTCGCTGTCCAAACAGGAACGCCAGGGCATTCGCCTGCTGCTGCAAAACGCACAAGCGCCCACCCTGTCGATCCTTGGCATCGGCAGCCGCGAAGGCACGCCAGTCACCCAGGAAAGCGGTGAATTCCTCAAGGACGAACAAGGCGCGATCCTGGTACCGCGTCTCGACAGCCCGACACTCAAGGCCTTCGCCAGTGAAATGGGCGGCCGCTACCGTGCCGCGCGCCTGGACGACAAGGACCTGCGCCAACTCGGCGTGCTAGACCCGCCGCAAACCTTGCGCAATGACGGCCAACGGCTGCACCTCGATACCTGGGCCGACCAGGGTTACTGGCTGCTCCTGCCCTTATTGCTACTCGCTGCCTGCGCCGGGCGGCGTGGCTGGTTGTTCTGCCTACCGCTGCTGCTGTTGAGTGCGCCGCAGCCCAGCTATGCGTTCGGCTTGCAAGACTTGTGGCTGCGTCCCGACCAGCAAGGCCAGTTCCTGCTGAAGAAAAAGCGCCCCGCCGAAGCCGCCGAACACTTCCAGGACCCGCAGTGGAAAGGCGTGGCGCTTTACGAGGCCGGCAACTATGCAGAGGCCATCAAGCTGTTTGCCGAAGGCAATGACGCCTACTCCCACTACAATCGGGGTAACGCCCTGGCCAAGTCCGGCGAACTGGAAGCCGCCATCGACGCCTACGAACAGGCCCTCGAAGCCCAGCCCGACCTGCAACCGGCCCTGAAAAACAAGGCGTTGGTGGAGGCATTGATGCAGGAACAGGCCGAACCGGAACCCACCGAACCCGCAAAAAACGAGGATGACGAAACCACCCAACCCGGCCAAACTGCGCAACCGGGCGCCAGTGGGCAAAACGCCACAGGTGGCGAGCCGTCGTCCCAAGGGCAAGGCGAAGCCGGGACTGACGACACCCAACCCGGCAACACGCCGCACACCCCGGGTAACGAAGTGCCGGGCAGCGAACTGGGCGACGAACAAACCACCACCCCGCCGCTGCGCCCCAATGACGCCAGCCTCGACGGTGAGCACCGACAGGCCCTGGAGCAATGGCTGCAGGAGATCCCGGACAACCCCGGCGAACTGCTGCGCCGCAAATTCTGGTACGAACAGCAACAACATCAGGACAAGACTCGATGAGCCGCCGCACCACCCTACTGCTCCTGCTCGCCCTTTCGGCAGGCCACGCCCAGGCGGCGAACCTGTCCGCCAGCGTCGACCGCAGCCGCGTCAATTCCGGGGAAACGGTGGAACTGACGGTGGAATCCAGTGATGTCACGCAGTTCGGCAAGCCAGACCTGACGCCGCTGGATGCACAGTTCGAAGTCAGCGGCACGCGCCAGATCAACCAACTCACCACCCTGGGCGGCGATAACCACGCCACTACGCGCTGGATCATCACCCTGCTGCCCAAGGAAAACGGCACGGTGGTCATCCCGCCGCTGCAAGTGGGCGACTACAAGACCCAGCCGATCAGCCTGCAAGTGGTCGAAACCGCCAGCCAAAACACCGCCGCCGAGCTGGCGCCGGTGTTTGTCGAGGCCAACCTCGACCAGACCAGCGTCTACGTGCAGGCCCAGGCGCTGTTGACCGTGCGCGTCTACCACTCGGTGTCGCTGTATGACGACAGCAGCCTCACGCCCTTGCAGATTGCCGATGCACGCGTGGAGCAGTTGGGCGAGTCGCGCACCTACGAGAAGGTCATCAACAGCATCCGCCATGGCGTGATCGAAACCCGCTACGCGATCTATCCGCAACACAGCGGCACCTTGGCGATCCCGGCGCAGACCTTCAGCGCGACGCTGGTGGAGTCGCGCCCGCCGCAGGAAAACACCCTACAAGGCACCAAGCCCGGCAAACTGATCCACGTCAGTTCTGCAGAGTTGCCGCTGGTGGTCAAACCCAAACCCGCGCTGTACCCCGCCGATACCCCGTGGCTGCCAGCGCGCAGCCTCACCCTCAGTGAAAACTGGAACCCGGAGCCGGAACATGTGCAGGTCGGCGACTCCCTGACCCGCAGCCTCACGGTCAAGGCCGAGGGCCTGTCCAGTGCGCAACTGCCGGCCCTGCCCAGCACCGAGATCAATGGCCTGCGCCGCTACCCGGACCAACCGGTACTCGGCAACCAGACCAACGACCGTGGCCTGATCGGCAGCCGCGAAGACCGCGAAGCCCTGGTGCCCACCCGCGCCGGCAGCCTGGAACTGCCCGCCGTGGACGTGGTGTGGTGGAACACCCACGAAGACCACCTGGAGCGCACCAGCCTGCCCGCGCGCACCCTGCAGGTTGCGATCAACCCGAGCCTGGCAGTGGACACGCCCGCCACGCCCACAGTCATCACCGCGCCAGATGATGAGCGCCTGTGGCTGTGGCAACTGAGCACCTTGATCCTCGCCTGCACCACCCTGCTGGGGTTTGGCTTGTGGTGGCGTGCCCGCCGGCAACCGGCCGTGTTGCGCGCCGCACAAACCGGCCCGAGCCCGCGCACGCTGCTGGATGACCTCAAGCGCGCCACCCAGGCCAACGACCCGCAAGCCACCCGCCAGGCCCTCGACGCCTGGGCCCGCCAACAGCCGGAAACGCTCGCCGATATGGCCGCGCGGTTTGTGCCGTTGTCGGATGCATTGGATGGCTTGAACGGCGCGCTGTACAGCGAGAGCGGGCATTTCTGGCTGGGTGAAGACCTGTGGCGTGCGGTGAAGGCGATCCCGATGGCTGAGCGCGAGGTGGATCCGGCGGCGGACACCACCAGTTTGCCGCCGCTCTATCCCAAATAACCCGCCTGCTGTGGTGAGCAGGTTTTTTGTGGTTAATGGGCTTGTTGTGGTGAGCGGGACGCCCAGCCGATCAACTGTCATGCATTGTTAAAGGCCAGCAATCCATATCGCTTTAATTTGCAGGAAGTTTCCTAGACAATCCCACGGCCTTGCGCCTGCTCACTCCACTGGCTAGCCTTCGCTCCGTCGCTGCACATCAGCGATCAGGGGTGAGATCCTGTGAACAGGGAGCCAAGCGCCACAACCGCGAGCAACATGCTTTATGGCGGCTGTGTGCGGGCGGACTTCGGTCCGACCGGTTGCTCCTGCCCGGTAATCTCACCCCGCACATAGCTGCCACCTTTTGTCGAGTGAGATCGCCAAAAGAATGGCTCCCAACTTTGTCAGGAGATCCATTCATGAACAAAATCGTCCCCGACCCACCACCCGCCTTCACCGTTCACCACGACCTCAGCTTCGAAGACGCCCTCGCCCAGATCTGCGACCTGCTGCGCTGCGCCGCCGCGACCGCTGCTGGCACCACCCAAGCGCTAAGCAGTAATCAGCGCCACATGGCCGGCGCCACCGAGCACTTGATCAACAGTGCCAGAACCCTGGCTGACCGAGCGCTGGACTGCCTGCACACCGCCTGACCCTTGTGGGAGGGAGCTTGTCCCCTCCCACAGGTTTACAGGGTAAACTCCCCTCCTTTTCATCTCTTCAACGGAGTTCGCCTTGCGTCTGTTTCACACCTCCGACTGGCACCTGGGCCAAAACCTCCACGGCCAGGAACGCGACTTCGAACACGCCTGCTTTCTTGAGTGGCTGCTGGGCCAACTGAACACCCATCTGCCGGATGTACTGCTCATCGCCGGCGATATCTTCGACACGGTCAACCCGCCGCTCAAGGCCCAGGAGCGGCTGTATGACTTCATCATCAGCGCCCACGAACAGAATCCGAAACTCACCATCGTAATGATCGCCGGTAATCATGACTCCGGCTCGCGTATCGAATTACCCGCGCCACTGATGCGCCGCCTGCGCACCCATGCGCTAGGCCGGGTGCTGTGGCTCGATGACGGGCAACTCGACGCCGAGCGCCTGCTGATCCCGCTGCCGGATGCCAAAGGCAAGATCGCTGCCTGGTGCCTGGCGCTGCCGTTCCTGCGCCCGGCGGAAGTGACCGGTGCGCACTTGGGTGACGACTACCTGCGCGGCATCGGTCAGGTGCACGAATGGCTGATCGCCGCCGCCAACGCCAAGCGCAAAAAAGGCCAGGCGCTGATTGCCATCAGTCACGCGCACATGGCCGGCGGCTCGGTGTCGGAAGACTCCGAGCGCAGCCTGATCATCGGCAATGCCGAGGCGCTGCCAGCCAGCCTGTTTGATCGAAGTGTCGCTTACGTCGCCCTCGGCCATTTGCACAAGCCGCAGAAGGTCAATGGCGAGGAGCGCATTCGCTATAGCGGTTCGCCAATTCCGCTGTCGTTTTCCGAAATCGGCTACAAGCACCAGATCCTCGACGTGACGTTCCAGGGCCAATGCCTGGTGAACGTCGAACCGATCCTGATTCCGCGCTCGGTCGACCTGCAACGGCTGGAAGCCGCGCCGCTGGCCGATATCCTCAAGGCCCTGGCCGAGTTGCCCGACGTCGATCTGCTGGCCGAAACCCAGCGCCATCCTTGGCTGGAAGTGCGCGTGCGCCTCGACGAGCCGCAACCCGACCTGCGCCAGCAGATCGAAAGCGCCCTGCAAGGCAAGGCCGTGCGCCTGGTGCGCATCGCCGCTGAATACGCAGGTAACGGCAGCCGTGAAGACGAAGGCGACGACCGCCTGATCGAACTCGACCAGCTCACGCCCCAGGAACTGTTCAGCCGCGCCTGGCAGGACAGTTATGGCAGTGAAGTGGATGAACAGACCTTGAAGGACTTCGCCGTGCTGCTCCAGGAAGTGCAACAGGAGGAGGAACAGCCATGAAGATCCTCGCCATCCGCCTGAAAAACCTGGCTTCACTGGCCGGCCCGTTTGAAATCGACTTTACTGCCGAGCCCCTGGCCAGTGCCGGGTTGTTCGCGATTACCGGGCCGACCGGCGCGGGTAAAAGTACCCTGCTTGATGCCTTGTGCCTGGCGTTGTTTGGCGCGGTGCCACGCCTGGGCGACACCGGCCAGGCGAAGATGCCGGATGCCGACAGCGACATTTCCATCGGAGACCCGCGCACTCTGCTGCGGCGTGGCACCGGTGGCGGTTATGCCGAAGTGGATTTTGTCGGCGTCAGTGGCCGTCGTTATCGCGCGCGCTGGGAAGCCAATCGCGCCCGCGACAAGGCCAGCGGCAAGTTGCAGAACAGCCGCCAGAGCCTGATCGACCTGGACAGCGACCAACTGCTGGCCAGCCAGAAAACCGAGTACAAAACCCAGCTGGAACTGGCCCTGGGCCTGAACTTCGAACAGTTCACCCGTGCCGTCTTGCTCGCGCAGAGTGAGTTCAGCGCCTTCCTCAAGGCCAACGACAACGAGCGCAGCGAACTGCTGGAAAAGCTCACCGACACCGCCCTGTACACCCAACTCGGGCGGCGCGCGTTCGACAAGGCCAAAGAGGCCAGGGATGCGCACAAGCAGCTGCAGGACCAGGCCACCGGCGTGGTGCCCCTGGCGCCCGAGGCACGTGTGGAGCTGGATCAGCAGTTCGATGCCGCGCAAACCCAGCTCAAGACCCAGCAAGCCCAACTCAAGCAACTTGAGCTTCAGCACACCTGGCTCAAGGAGCTGCGCGAATGGCAGGAACGCCAACTCGCTGCCACCGAACAACTGCAGCGCGCACAGGCCGACTGGGATAACCAAGGCCAGCAACGTGAAGACCTGAGCCGCCTGGACCAATTGGCGCCTCAGCGTCACCAGTTTGCGCGCCAGGCCGAACTCGGCAGCGTGCTTGCCCCGTTGGCCGTGCAAATTCAGTCGCATATCCAACAACAAGCCGAGTTGCACACCCGCCAGGAGCAGGCCCAGCAGCAACAAGCCAGCGCGCAAACTGCGTTGGCTGAGGCCCTGAAAAACCAAACGGATGCCGTGCCGTTGCTGCGACAGGCGTTTGAAGAGCAAAGCACCCTCGCCCACTTGACCAAGGAGCTGGCCAAGCGCACCGAGGACCAACAGCAGCACGAAAGCGCCTGCGCCGAAGGTCAGGCCCACCTCACTGCGCTGCTGGAAAAACAGAATCACGTCACTGAGCGCCTGCAACGCCTGGGCACCGAGCTTGAGCGCAGCGCCGCCCTCGCGCCGCTGAGCGATGCCTGGACCGCCTACCGCGACCGCTTGCAACAGCTGACGCAGATCGGCAATCGCCTGAATAAAGGCCAGGCCGAACTGCCCCAATTGGAGCAACGTGCGACCCGCGCCGCCGAGCAGTTCACTCAGCAACGCGAAGCCCTGGACCTGCTGTATCAGGAGGCCGGTGCCGAGCCTCACGCCGTGGCCGAGCAGATCCAGTTGCTGGCGAGCCTGCTGCAAGACAATCGCAAACAGCAGCGCGCCTTTGAAGACCTGACGCGCCTGTGGGACAACCAGCAACAGCTGGACCAACACGCCGCCAACCTGACGCAAAAGCTCACCGACGCCCAACAGCAACGCGAACAACTGAACCAGACCGGCCTGCAAACCAAGGCCGAGCTGACCGTTGCCGAACAGACGCTGAACGTGACCAAGCAACTGTTGGAACGCCAGCGCCTGGCCCGCAGCGCCAGCGTCGAGGAGTTGCGCGAGCAATTGCAGGACGACCAACCCTGCCCGGTATGCGGCAGCCACGAACACCCGTATCACCAGCCCGAAGCGTTGCTGCAAAGCCTCGGTCGACATGACGAAAACGAAGAAGCCACCGCGCAGAAAGCCGTGGACAGCCTCAAGGAAAAACTCACCGAGTTGCGTGGCGAAGTGGGCGGTTTGATCGCCCAACAAAAGGAATACCTGCAACAGCAGGAACACCTGGCCACGCAACAGCAAGCCCTCCAGCCAAGCCTGGATGCGCACCCACTGGCCGCGTCAATGCTCAACCAGGAACCCGCCAAGCGCAGCGCCTGGCTTGAACAGCAACTGGGCCAACTGAGCCAAAGCATCGCCCAGGACGAGCAACGACAAGGCGCCCTGCTCAACCTGCAACAAAACGCCGGTCGCTTGCAGCAGCAACTGCAAGCGGCCCAGGAAGCCAGCCAGCAGGCCCGTCAATTGATGGTCGATCAGCAACGCGAGCTAACCAGCGACCGTGAACGCCTCGACCAGGAACTGAGCGCCTTCGCCAGCCTGCTGCCCGCAGAAACCCTGGAGGGTTTGCGCGCCGAGCCGGCCGCTACCTTCATGCAGCTGGACCAGCAAGTCAGCCAGCGCCTGGAACAGCTGGGTCACCAACGCGATGAACTGGCCGAGCAACACGAACGCCAACAGGCAATCGAGAAGGAACAGACCCACCAGCAGCATCGCCAGCAACAACTCGACGCCCTGCGCCAGCAGGTCAGCGAGCTGGCGACCCAACAGCAAGCAGCCCAGGAAAAACTCAACGCGTTACTGGGCAAGCACACCAGCGCCGAACACTGGCAGCAGCAACTGGAACAGGCCGTGACCCAGTCACGCGAAAGCGAAACCGACGCCAACAAACAGTTGCAGGAAATCCACAACGCACTGATCCAGCTGGCGGCGGACCTCAAGGCACAACAGGAACGCGAACACGCGTTGCAGGCCGAACAACAGGCCCTCGTCACGCGTATCAGCGAGTGGCGCGCCTTGCATCCGGAACTCGATGACGCTGGCCTCAACCGCTTGCTGGCCTACGATGACGCCCAGGTCAGCCAATTGCGCCAGCAGGTGCAGCTCAGCGAAAAAGCCGTCGAACAGGCCAAGGTACTGCTGCAAGAACGCGAACAACGCCTTGCCGACCATCAGGCCCTGCACAACGGCAACCTCGCAGCCGAAGAGCTGGACAGCACCTTGGCCACGCTCAATCAGCAACTGGCCGAGAGTGAAAAACACTGCGCCGAATTGCGCGCACGCCAATCCGAAGACCAGCGTCGCCAGGACGCCAACCAGGCCTTTGCCGAGCAGATCGCCAAGGCCTATGACGAATGGCAACGCTGGGCACGCCTGAACGCGCTGATCGGCTCGGCCACCGGCGACACCTTCCGCAAGATCGCCCAGGCCTACAACCTCGACTTGTTGGTGCATCACGCCAACGTGCAACTGCGTCAATTGGTGCGGCGTTATCGCCTCAAGCGTGGCGGCAGCATGCTTGGCCTGTTGGTGATGGACACGGAAATGGGCGACGAGCTGCGCTCGGTGCATTCGTTGTCCGGCGGCGAAACCTTCCTGGTTTCACTGGCGCTGGCCTTGGGGCTGGCGTCGATGGCTTCCAGTACATTGAAGATCGAATCGTTGTTTATCGATGAAGGCTTCGGCAGCCTCGACCCGGAATCGCTGCAATTGGCGATGGACGCGCTGGATGGCTTGCAGGCTCAGGGCCGTAAAGTGGCGGTGATTTCCCACGTGCAGGAAATGCACGAGCGCATTCCGGTGCAGATCCAGGTCAAGCGTCAGGGCAATGGTTTGAGCACGTTGGAGGTCAAGTGAGCGAAGCGCTGCTGTATTCGTTCCGGCGCTGCCCCTATGCGATGCGGGCACGGCTGGCGCTGCGTTACTCGGGCGTACCGGTGCGCATCGTCGAGGTGAGCCTCAAGGCCAAGCCCGCCGAGATGCTGGCGCTGTCGCCCAAGGGCACCGTGCCGGTATTGAACGTTGATGGCAGGGTGATTGAAGAAAGCCTGGAGATCATGCAGTGGGCCTTGGCGCAGAACGACCCGGATAACTGGTTGCTGCACGGCGACCCAGCGGTATTCGCGTTGATCGCCGAGAACGACCAAGGCTTCAAGTATCACTTGGATCGATACAAATACGCCGAACGCTACCCGGAACAGCCGATGGAGCATTATCGCGCCGAAGGCGAGGTGTTCTTGCAAAAGCTGGAAGCGTTGTTGGCAGAGCGCGACTACCTGTTGGCTAACCACCTGACCCTGGCGGATGCTGCACTGGCGCCGTTTGTGCGCCAGTATGCCCATGTGGATCGAGTGTGGTTTTCCGGTACATCGTATAAACGGTTGCAAGCTTGGCTTGAGCGCTTTCTAGATTCAGGGTTGTTCATCGCGGTGATGTCAAAACCCTGAATACCACGCCAGCGGGCTCACTGCTGAGTCTTGTGATCCAGAGCAGCATAGAAGTTGGCGCTTTGTTGCAGGTATTTCTGGGTGTAGGCGCTGGTGCTGGATTTTTTGCCGGAGACTTCCACACTGGCCGCGGCTGGCAGGGCAACAGTGGCGGAAACAGCGGAAGCGGCGATGATGGAGAAGAGATTCAGATTCATGTCGGTAACCCTTGTGTTCGTTTGGTTGAGTGGCCGGGGAAGGCCTTGGAACCAAACTTACGCCCGAGGGCTAAGCCTTAGAAATGCTTTGAAACAGTAGCCGCTATTAACAGAATTAATAGAAAGGCTCAGGCCCCGCATGACGGGGCCTGTGGCTTATTGACGCACCAGGAACTTGAGGTCGCTGGGCGCATCGATCGGCAATTTCTGCACGGTTTTACCCAGCAGGCCGGTTTTGGGGTCGCGTTCGACCACTACGATTTCGTTGCTTTTCTGGTTGGCGATCAGCAAGAACTTGCCGCTCGGGTCCAAACTGAACTCACGCGGATGGTCACCTTCCACGGAACGGCGTTGCAGTTCCTTGAGGTGCGCGGTGGCCGGGTCGATGCTGAACACCAGCAGTTGATTGGCCGTGCCACGGTTGCTCAGGTACAGGAACTTGCCATCACTGGAGACATGCAGCGCCGCACCGGCCTTGTCCGATACCGGTTGCCCGGCGGCGAAATCCACCAGTTGGGTCTGGGTCAGTTGGCCGTCCTTGTAGTCGAACACCGCCACCTGCGCGCTCATCTCGGTGGTCAGCCAGGCATGCTTGCCATCGGCGCTGAACAACAAATGACGCGGGCCACTGCCGGGTGGCAATTGCACCGACGCCGGTTTCGCCGGGGTCAATGGCAGCTCAGGGTTGGCCTTGGGATCGTAGCGGTAGGCAAATACCTTGTCCGCCCCCAGGTCCTGCACAAACACGTATTTGCCATCGGGCGATGACACCACCGAATGCACGTGGTTGGACGCCTGGCGCTCAGGGTTGACGCGACTGGCCGGGTGCCCACTCAGTTGCAGCGGCGCCGACAGCTTGCCTGTGGCATCCACCGGCAGCACCGCCAGGCTTCCGCCCGGATCTTCCAGCACCGAATAGTTGGCGACGAACAGGTAGCGTCCATCGGCAGCCACGCTGGAATGGGTCGGCTCATTGCCCAGGCTCTGCACCTGGTTGATCAACGTCAGCTGATGATTCTGCGGATCGATGCTGTAGCTGCTCACCCGCCCGACCGGGTCTTTCTGGCCTGGACCGTTCTCGTTGACCACAAACAGGTGCTTCTGGTCCTTGGAGACCGTCAGCCACGACGGGTTGGCCGCCTTGGCCGCCAGCACCGGCTGGCCCTGGAACTTGCCAGTGCGGCTGTCGAATTGCAGGCGATAGATGCCTTCGCTGCTGCCGGCGGTGTAGCTACCCACCAGCAGTTCATAGGTGTCTGCCGGCGCGGCTTGCACCGACATGGCACCGACACTGCCCGCCATCAGCAGGGGCCAGAATTTACGCATCATCATCCGCTTCATCCTCATCGTTATTGTTGTCGCCCTTGATCGCACTCAGGCAGACCAGACGGTGTTCGCCGTCTTCGTTGCGCAAGAGCCAGCTTTGCAAGCTGTCATCAAAGGTGGCGGCGTTCAGTTGTTCTGGACTGAACTTCCAACGCTTGAGTTCCCGGCCGTCCATGCTTTCGATCAGCAAGTGCTGGTCAAACGTGAAGTCGAAGGCGTGCAGCCCATTGATGATCAGCATGTCGCTGTCGGTCAGGGCGGTGCTCAGGTTGGGTTGCGAATCGGTCATGATGTGAAGTCACTGCGGGGGAAAAGACACATGATAGGTCAATTCCCCCGCGGTGCCTTGCGGCAATGGTCTAATCGATCAATGCGCGAAGAGTGAGTTGCCCTTCTGCCCCGCCAGTTTCTCCGGCTTGATCAGGAACCGCGCCAGCGCCGGCAGCAGCCACAGCGCGCCGAACATGTTCCACAGCAGCATGAAGGTGAGCATCAAGCCCATGTCGGCCTGGAACTTGATGGCCGAGAAGATCCAGGTGCACACGCCAATCGCCAGGCACAGGCCGGTGAACAACACGGCTTTACCGGTGGACTTGAGCGTCTGGTAATACGCCTCTTGCAGCGGCAGACCGGCGCGCAGGAAGCTTTCCAGGCGGCTGTAGATGTAGATGCCGTAGTCCACGCCAATCCCCACGCCCAGCGCCACCACCGGCAACGTCGCGACCTTGACGCCGATGCCCATGAACGCCATCAGCGCGTTGCCCAGCACCGAGGTCAGCACCAGCGGCAGCACGATGCACAGGGTCGCCGCCCAGGAGCGGAAGGTGATCATGCACATGGTCGCCACGCACAGGTACACCAGGATCAGGATGGTCAGTTCCGATTCCTTGATCACCTCGTTGGTGGCCGCTTCGATGCCAGCGTTACCGGCGGCGAGGATGAATTCCAGGCCGTCCTTGTTGTTTTCCTTGGCGAAGTCCTGCACCGCATGCACCGCGCGGTCGAGGGTTTCGGCCTTGTGGTCGTTGAGGAACACCAGCACCGGCGCCAGGGAGCAGTTGTTGTTGTACAGGCCATCGGCACGGGCGATGGAGTTGTTCAGCACATCCGGGTTACGCGACAGGGTTTCCCATTTCAGGTTGCCCTCGTTCATGCCCTTGATCATCTGCTTGGACACGGTCACCAGCGAGATCGCCGACTGCACGCCCTCGGTGTTCTGCATCTTCCACATCAACTGGTCGATGGGCGCCATGGCTTCATAGCGCGAGCAGCCTTCGGCCTTGGTCTTGACCATCACCACCAGCACGTCGGAGCTGGTGGAGTAGTTGCTGATGATGAAGTTGTTGTCTTTGTTGTAGCGCGAGTCCGGGCGCAGTTCCGGCGCGCCCTGGTCGAGGTCGCCGATCTTGAGGTTCTGGCTGTACCAGAGGCCGCCGCCAAAGGCGATCAGGGCCAGGAAGATCGAGACCGGCGCGACTTTGGGGCTGGCGAATTTCGACAGCAGGCGCCAGAACGGGTGTTCGCGGTTCGCGTCTTTCTTGCTCTTGGCGATGGCGCGTTTGCTGATGCCGACGTAGGAAATCGCCACTGGCAGCAGGATCAGGTTGGTGAACACGATCACCGCCACGCCGATAGAGGCGCCGATGGCCAGTTCGCGGATCACGCCAATGTCGATGATCAGCAACGTGATGAAGCCCACTGCGTCAGCGAGGATCGCGATCATCCCCGGTAGAAACAGTTGGCGGAAGGTACGGCGTGCGGCCGTCAGCGCGTTGTCCGCTTCGCTGGATTGCAGGGCGATACCGTTGATTTTCTGCACGCCGTGGGAAATACCGATGGCAAAGATCAGGAACGGTACCAGCATCGAGTAAGGGTCCAGCCCGAAACCGGCGGCATGCATCAGCCCCAACTGCCAGACCACCGCCACCAGGGTGGTGCTCAACACCGCAATGGTGCTGCGCAGGCAGTTGGTGAACCACAGCAGCAGGACCAGGGTGATGCCGAACGCCACGCCGAAGAACAGCACCACCATGATCAGGCCATCGATCAGGTCGCCGACTTTCTTGGCGAAACCGACGATGTGGATCTGCACGTTGGGGTTCTGCTCCTGGAACTTGGTGCGGATCTTGTCTTCGAGTTCATGGGAGAACTTGCGGTAGTCCAGGGCCAGCAACTTGCCCTGATCCTGCGGGTCCGGGTAGGACTCCAGCAGCGGGATGTCGACGATGCTCGACTTGAAGTCGTTGGCCACCAGGCGCCCGACCTGGCCGGACTTGAGCACGTTGTTGCGCAGTTGATCGAGGCTTTCCGGCGAGCCGTTGTAGCTCTGCGGGATCACTTCACCGCCGGCAAAGCCTTCTTCGGTCACTTCGGTCCAGCGGACGCTGGGGCTCCACAGCGACTTGAGGCCCGAGCGGTCGACACCGGAAATGTAGAACACTTCGTCGTTGATCTGACGCAGGGTCTCCATGTACTCCTTGGTGAAGATGTCACCGTCCTTGGCCTCCACCGAGATGCGCACCGTGTTGCCCAGGTTCGCCAGGTCATTGCGGTGCTCCATCATCTTCTCGATGAAGGGGTGCTTGAGCGGGATCATTTTTTCAAAGCTGGTGGACGGGCGAATCAAGGTCGCCTGCCAGAACAGGAAAATACTCACCAGCAGGCAGATCACGATCACTGCCGGGCGGTTGTTGAAGATCAGGCGCTCAAGAAAGGTCGCTTTATCGTTGTGATGACTGCTCATTCTTTCCCCGCCTTCTTATTGTTTTGTCGGTTCGGCGCCATCGGCTTTAGCGACGCGAACGCCCCCCTGCCCGGCCAGAATCAAGTTGCCATTGCCTGCCGCCGTGACGGACGAAAGCGAAATGCGGTCCGCACGGTTGAACACGTTGAAGGTCACGCCGTCGTCATGGCTGACCACCACGCTGCCGCCGTTGCCGACCACGACAATCGAGCCGTCCTCCAGCAAGGTCGCGCCCGACAACCCAAACTCCAGCGCTCCCCGCGCGGCGTTCAGCTCAACTTGCTCCCAGGTGCTGCCAAAGTCCGTGGAGCGGTACAGATTGCCGCGCAAGCCATAGGCCAGCAGGGTTTGCGCTTGGGCGGTGCCGATCACGCCAAACAGCGAGCCCTCGTAGGGGCCTTCGAGTTTTTCCCAGGTCTGGCCGTCGTCGCTGGAGCGGAACATGCTGCCCTGCTCGCCAACGATGAACAGGCCGGCGTCCTTGATATGGGCAATGGCGTTGAGGTGGTACTGGTCTTCGTTGTCGAGGCGGTCGCTGACGTCGTCCCAGGTCTTGCCGCCGTCGGTGGTTTCGATCAACGCACCGTAGGCGCCGACGGCCAGGCCGTGGTTGGCGTCGTTGAACCACACGTCGAGCAGCGGGGCTTCGCGTTTAAGATCCTGGTATTGCTGGGTCCAGGTGGCGCCGCCGTCGGAACTGGCAAGAATCTGCGCATCGTGGCCCACGGCCCAACCCTGCTTGTCATCGACGAAAAACACTGCCGTGAGCAACTGTCGGGTGGGGACTTTGGCTTGGGTCCAGGTGCTGCCCTGGTCATCGGAATAGAGGATGTGCCCGCGATCACCGACCGCCACCAGGCGCTTGCCCGCGTGGACCACATCGATCATCAGGCCTTTGGCGGCCTTGGGGGATTCAATCGCAAACGAGGTATCGCTGGCGGCCTGGACGGCTGCCGGTAACACGACAGCGCCAAACAGCGAGAGCGCTGCGGCCAGCATCGCAACCCTGCGTGCGGCGCGTGGGCGGCAAACAACCCAACCCATGACAGGCTCACTCATAGACCTTTCTCCCATTTATTATTGTTATCGCTGCCTTCCGGGGCCTTGAAACCTGCAATCTAGAGCGCCTGGAGGAAGCAGGGGCCATCCTATCGGGCTTTCGAATCGTCTGACAATCGGCGCTACGTTATCTTTTGTTAACTGACCCCGTTTCGCCAGCGCCTGAATATAGCTGCATTCGCGGGGGTGATCGCCGGGGCCTCAATGAATTTTTATTCCATCTATTGAAATATGGGAATTTTTATTCCATTAATAGTCTTCCTGAAAACAATAATCCAAAGGACCACGGCGATGCGTGAACTCGGAATCGGCTTGATCGGCACAGGCTTCATGGGGCGCGCCCACGCCCTGGCCTTCAATAACGCCCGCGCGGTATTCGAACTGCCGCTGCACCTCAAGCTGGCTGCACTGGCCGACGCCGACACCGAACGCGCACAACGCTGCGCCAAGGATTGGGGGTTTGCCCAGGCCCATGGCGACTGGCAGGCGTTGATCAATGATCCCAATGTCGACGTGGTGGCCATCACCACGCCCAACCATTTGCACTACCCCATGGCCATGGCCGCCATCGCAGCGGGCAAGGCGGTGTACTGCGAAAAACCCCTGGCCGTGAGCCTGGAACAGGCCGACGCCATGCGCCGCGCCGCCAGTGCTGCGGGCGTGGTGACGCGGGTGGGCTACAACTACCAGCACAACCCGATGATCACCCTGGCACGGCAGATGATTGCCAGCGGCGAGTTGGGCGAGATCATCAGCTTCCAGGGTGAGTTCAGCGAAGATTTCATGGCCGACCCGGCCTCGCCATGGTCGTGGCGTTGTGAAGTGGAACACGCGGGCGGCGCCTTGGCAGACTTGGGCAGTCACTTGCTATCGATGGCGCGCTATCTGGTGGGCGACGTAGTGAGTGTGTGTGCCGACACCCAGACCGTCCACGCCCGGCGACCGGCCGTCAAAGGCAGCACCGACCTTAAATCGATCGCGGTGGATGACCAAGTGCACGCCCTGCTGCGTTTTGCCAATGGCGCACGCGGCACGGTGAGCAGCAGCTGGCTCAAGCAGGGCTACAAAAACCACCTGAGTTTCGAGATCAGCGGGACGAAAGGCACCTTGGCGTTCGATCAAGAGCGCTTGAATGAATTGCAGGTGTGTGGCGTCGGCCAGGACGGGTTCCAGCGTTTGCTCGCTGGCCCTGCCCTGCCCGGTTATGCGGCGTTCAGCCCGGCGGCGGGCCATCAGTTGGGCTACAACGAACTGAAGACGCTGGAGGTGCAGGAGTTGATCCTGGCGCTGGCCGGTCAAGGTGCGGACGGCACGGACTTTGAGGCGGCGTGGGAGGTGGAGCGGTTGGCGACGGCGATTCGCGTGGCGGCCAGAGAAGAACGCTGGGTACAAGTGGGCACGGTCTAAACTGTGGGAGCGGGCTTGCTCGCGAATGCGGTGTATCAGTGTATGAATCTGGCGACTGACACTCCGCATTCGCGAGCAAGCCCGCTCCCACATTGAACTCACCTAAGCCGTAAGATTAGCGCAAGGCCCTGCGCAGGACTTTGCCGACAGTGGTCTTGGGCAGTTCAGTGGTGCGGAACTCCACGTACCTGGGCACCTTGTACCCCGTCAGGTACTCCCGGCAATGCGCAAGAATCTGCTCCTGGGTCAGGCTCGGGTCCTTGCGCACCACAATGATCTTGACCTTCTCCCCGGTCACACCATCTTCCACCCCAATCGCCGCCACTTCAGCCACACCAGGGTGCAGCGCCACCACGTCCTCGATTTCATTGGGGTACACGTTGAAGCCCGAGACCAGGATCATGTCCTTCTTGCGGTCCACCAGGCGGATATAACCACGCGTGTCCATCACGCCGATATCACCGGTCGACAACCACCCTTCGGCATCCAGCACTTCGGCAGTGGCGTCCGGACGTTTCCAGTAGCCCTGCATCACCTGTGGCCCGCGCACTTGCAGTTCACCCTGCTCGCCAATCTCAGCCAACTCACCGTCTTCGCGAACAAACCGCACCCAGGTCGAGGGCAATGGCACGCCGATGCTGCCGGTGAATTCCATCTCGCGCATGCGCGCAATGTCGATCGGGCTGATGCTCACCACCGGCGAGCATTCGGTGAGGCCGTAGCCTTCGATGATCGGCAGCCCCGTGACTTCCTTCCAACGCTTGGCCACCGCCGTGTGCGTGGCCATGCCGCCGGCGATCACCATGCGCAGGTCGGAAAAGTCCCGCGCGCAAAACTCCTTGTTCTCCAGCAAGCCATTGAACAAGGTGTTGACCCCGGCTATCCCGTTGAAGCGCTCCTTGCGCAGGATCATCTGCACACGCTTCACGTCCCGTGGGTTGGCGATCAGGATGTTGCGCCCGCCCAGGCACATGAACATCAGGCAGTTCACCGTCAGGGAAAAGATATGGTACAGCGGCAGCAAGGTGACGTTGGTTTCCTGCTTGTCCTGGTCCAGTTGGTCACCGACCCAAGCCTTGGCTTGCAGCAGGTTGGCGATGATATTGCGGTGACTGAGCATCACGCCCTTGGCATCGCCGGTAGTGCCGCCGGTGTATTGCAGGAAGGCCAGGTCGTCGAGGTGCATCTGCACCGGGAAATGCGTGAGCGCCCGCCCCTGTTTCAGCACTTGGTTGAAGCGCAGCGAGCCGCGCAGATTGAACGCTGGCACCTGCTTTTGCACGCTACGCAGGATGAAGTTCATCGCCGCGCCTTTGAACGTCCCCAGCAAATCGCCGATGGCCGCGATTACCACACGCTTGACGCTGCTGCCGGTGATGACTTTTTCCAGGGTGTGGGCGAAATTCTCGAAGATCACCACGGTTTGCGCGCCGCTGTCCTTTAGCAGGTGCTTGAGCTCATGGGAGGTGTACAGCGGGTTGACGTTGACCACCACCGCGCCGGCCAGGATCGTACCCAACAGGCAAATCGGATACTGCAAGCAGTTGGGCATCATCAGCGCGACACGATCACCCTTCTTGACGCCCTGCCCCTGCAGCCAGGCGGCAAAGGCATAGCCTTGCACCTGCCAGTCGGCGTAGGTCATTTCGGTGCCGATGCTGACGTACGCCACCCGTTCGCGAAATTTTTCCAGGTGCTCCAGGAACACCTCGCGCAGCGATGGGTAGTCCTCGATAGCGGCGTCGATATCTGCCGGGACGCCGGGCAGGTAAGCGTTCAACCAGATCCGTTCGGTGTGTTCCAGGCTTACAGCGTTCATGGCAGTCTCCTTGTTGTTGTTTTTGATAGAGCTACTTTTCGACGATGGCGGTAATGCCCAGCCCGCCCGCCGCGCAGATGGAAATCAGGCCGCGCCCGCCGCCGTTCGCATGGATGATCTTGGCCAACGCCGCCAATTGCCGGCCTCCCGTGGCGGCAAAAGGATGGCCGCAACCGAGCGAGCCACCGTTGACGTTCATCTTCGCGCGATCGATGGTGCCCAGGGGCGCCTCCAAGCCAAGACGTTCGCGGCAATAATCCAGGTCTTCCCAGGCCTTGAGCGTGCACAACACCTGGGCGGCAAAGGCTTCGTGGATCTCGAAGAAGTCGAAGTCCTTGAAGCTCAGGCCTTCGCGTTTAAGCATGCGCGGCACGGCGTAGGCCGGGGCCATCAGCAAGCCTTCGGTGCCGTCGACAAAATTCACCGCTGCGGTTTCGCCGGTACGCAGGTAGGCCAGCACTGGCCAGCCGTTGGCGGCGGCCCACTCTTCACTGGCCAGCAGCACCACCGAGGCGCCGTCGGTCAACGGAGTGGAGTTGCCGGCGGTAAGGGTGCCGTTCTGACGGTCGTAGGCTGGAGACAGGCCGGCGAGTTTTTCCAGGCTGGCATCGGCGCGCAGGTTGTTGTCCCTGGCCAGGCCGCGATGGGGGCTGATCAGGTCGTCGAAGAAGCCGCGCTTGTAGGCCGCGTCCAGGCGCTGGTGGCTGGTGAGGGTCAGCTCATCCTGGGCCAGGCGCTTGATCTGCCAGCGCTTGGCCATTTCTTCGCAGTGTTCGCCCATGGACAGGCCGGTGCGCGGCTCGCCGTTGCGTGGCAACAGTGGTTTGAAGAACATCGACGGCCGGACCTTGAGCAACGTTTTCAGCTTGTCGCCCATGCCCTTGGCACGATTGGCGGCGAGCAAGGTGTGGCGCAAGGACTCATTGATACCGATGGGCGCGTCAGAGGTGGTGTCGGCACCCCCGGCAATGCCCACCTCGATCTGGCCGAGGGCAATCTTGTTCGCCACCAATAACGCCGCTTCCAGGCCGGTGCCGCAGGCTTGTTGCACATCGTAGGCCGGCGTGTCCGGCGACAAGGTGGTGGACAGCAACGACTCACGCGCCAGGTTGAAATCCCGCGAATGCTTGATCACCGCGCCAGCGGCAAACTCACCGAGGCGTTGGCCGTGCAGGTTGTAGCGGTCGACCAGCCCTTGCAGCGCGGCGACCAGCAGGTCCTGGTTGCTGTCGTGGGCGTACACCGTGTTGGAGCGAGCAAAAGGGATCCGGTTGCCACCGATGATCGCCACGCGACGGACCGGGGCCGGGTTGAAGCTGTAGTCACTCATTCCAGGTTCTCTTTCCAGATGAAAAGGCCACGCATATGGGGTTTGTCACCGGCAAAATTGCGCACTTCGAACTCGCGGCGCGGGCCAGTCACCGGATGGCTCCACAGCGCGACCTGGCCGGGCAGGAAGATCGGCAGCTTGAAGTCACAATGGGCCTCGGCCTGGTCCAGGCCACCGGGCGGTTGCTGGGCGGCGAGCGCGCGGCCCAGGGTCCACATGCCATGGGCGATGGCGCGGTGAAAGCCGAACAGTTTGGCGCCGATCACCGAAGTGTGAATCGGGTTGAAATCCCCTGAGACCTTGGCAAAACGTCGGCCCAGGTCGGCGGGCAGCACCCAGCGTTGGGTGCGTAACAAGCTTTCTTCCTGCAGCGGCAACGCGTCACCCCACGGTTCGCCGACCGGGTCCTTGACGTCCCGGCGCAGATACAGGCTGTCGCTTTCCCATACCAGCGTGCCGGCACCGTAGGCACGAGTGGCGATGCTCAACGCCTGGCCCTTGGGATGGGCGACCCAACGCTCGCAATACACCTCAATGCGCAACGCCTGGCCTTCGTGCAAGCGCTGGTGCTGACGGATGCGATTGGCCAGGTGCACCATGCCGCTGGCCGGGTACGGAAAGCTGGGACGAGTCAGCAGCATCAGGTGCAAAGGGAACGCCAGCACGTGGGGATAGGACAACGGCACGCCCTGTTCGCGGCGAAACCCACAGGCACGGCCATAAGCCGCGATGTCGGCGGCAGACAACGCCACCGCCGAGCGCACCAGGCGTTCCGTGGGCAGCACGGGCGCACCGTCGAGCTTGGGTTTGCGCAGGGCACGCACGCCATCCAGCAGCAAGCGGGTGCGTGAAGGCGGCGGATCAATGATCTGCGTCACGTAGTCCATGGCTCAGGCTCCCAGCAGGCTTTGGCCGCACACCCGTACGACTTGGCCGTTAACCCCGCCGGACGCCGGATGCGCCAGCCAGGCAATAGTTTCGGCCACGTCGACCGGCTGCCCGCCCTGGGACAGCGAATTCATGCGGCGCCCGGCTTCACGGATCATCAGCGGGATCTTCGCGGTCATCTGGGTTTCGATGAACCCCGGCGCCACCGCATTCACCGTCACCTGCTGCGCCGATGCACGCGGTGCCAGGCCCTGCACCAGGCCGATCACACCGGCCTTTGAGGTGGCGTAATTGCTTTGCCCGAGGTTGCCGGCGATACCAGAAATCGACGAGACACAAACAATTCGGCCTCCCGGTTTGAGGCCTTGGCTATCCAATAAGGCATTGCTCAGTAGCAACGGCGCTTCGAGGTTCACCGCCAGCACGCTGCGCCAGGCGGCCTCGGTCATTTTGGCGATGGTCTTGTCGCGGGTGATCCCGGCGTTGTGCACCACCACGTCAAAGGCGCCGTATTGGCTGACGTGGGCTTGCAGCAGTGCGGGCGCGTCCGGCGCGGTGATGTCCAGGGGCAGCGCCGAACCTTCGACGCTGTCCGCCGCCTGTTGCAACGCCGTCTGGGCCTGGGGCACATCCACGCACACCACATGGGCGCCGTCCCGCGCCAATACCTGGGCAATCGCCAGGCCGATGCCACGGGAGGCGCCGGTGACCAGGGCGCGACGGCCAGCGAAGGGTTTGTCCCAATTGACCGTGACGTGGCCGTCCACCGGTTTCTCCAGGCGCACCACTTGCCCCGACACATAGGCCGAACGGCGCGACAGGAAGAAACGCAAGCTGCTGTCCAGTGCGTCTTCGGCACCCGGCGCCACGTAGATCAACTGCACAGTAATCGCCCGGCGCAGCTCCTTGGCCAGCGAGCGCACCAACCCTTCGAGGGCACGCTGGGCAATGGCTTGGGGCAAATCCTGGCAATGCTCCGGCGCGGTGCCGAGCACCACGACGCGGCCATGGTGGCCAAGACGCTTGGCGTTGGCGTGAAAGAACACATACAGCGCGTCCAACTGTTGCAGGTCGGCCACGGCGCTGGCGTCAAACACCGCGCCCTGCACTTTCACCGTAGATGGCGCCTTGAGCGTCGCCGGGGTGGCAGCAACGGTATCGGTGGCCGCGAAAATCCGCTGCACCTCGGCGGCCAGGCGCCCCGCCCCGGCGATGATCACCGGGTTGACCAAGCCCTGCTGGCCGCTGCGGTGGCGTTGCAGTGGCAGGGGCTGCGGCAAGCCGATGGCTTGGGCCAGGCGACGGCCCCAAGGGGAATTGACGAAGGAAAGGTAGCTGTCACTCATTGATAGATTCACTCACAACACGGTGTTGGCTAATTTACCGAGGCGTTTTCGCTTTGGCTGGTGCGACGTTTCGCCGTCGGCTCCAGCGCTTGCTTGCGCTGCTGCAACGCCTCCAGCAAGCCGAAGTCCTGCGGGAAGTCATCCACCTGGATGCCGTGGTCGGCGTATTCCACGTAGCGGCCGAGCAAGGTGTCTTCGTCATCGCTGATCAAGTCCAGCGCCCGCGCCTTGACGCGCCAGGCGGTGAAGGCCGTGGTGGAGATCGGCATCGGTTCGATCAGGCCCTGCTTCACGGCGGGCTTGAGCCGGGCGTCGATCAGCTCGACCTGCGGCAGCAGGCGGAAACCCAGTTCGCCGTAGGCCAACTTGTCAATTTCTGGACGTGGGATGTAGGAGTTGGCCAACAACCGGTCGCGGGTTTCGCCCGGTGTCTGCACCACGTCCGCCACTTGGGCCAGCAGACGGTCCGACGGTTTGCGCAGTGGGATCCCGAACGGGAAGGTCAGGCCACGTAGCACCGCCGCAGCGGGTTTCGAGGGGTAGTTATCAAGCACTTCCGCCAGCGCTTCGTGGGCCCGCAGCAATGCATCCTGCGCCGCCCAGTGCACCAACGGCAGATCCGCCTGGGGCCGGCCGTCGTCCTCAAACCGCTTGAGTACGCAGGACAGGATGTACAGCTGCGACAGAATATCCCCCAGGCGCCCGGTGATACTTTCCTTGCGCTTGAGGGCTCCGCCCAGCACGCCCATGGAAATATCCGAAACCAGCGCGAGTACCACTGACAGACGATTGGCCTGGCGGTAGTAGGACGCCAGCGCGGGGTCGGTCTTGGCCGGAACGGAAATCAACCGCCCGCCTGTCAGGGAATGCACCGCCGCTCGTACGGTATTGGCCAGCACAAAGCTCACATGGCCAAACATGGCACTGTCGAAGGCTTCCAGCGCTCTCCGTTGGTCAGGGTTACGCGCTGCTTCCATTTCGCGGAACACATAAGGATGGCAACGGATCAGGCCCTGGCCAAAGATGATCAGGCAGCGCGTCATGATGTTCGCGCCTTCCACGGTGATGGCGATGGGGCTTTGCTGATAGGCACGGGCCAGGAAGTTGTTGGGGCCCATGCAGATGCCCTTGCCGGCAACGATGTCCATGCCGTCATTGACGATGATCCGCGCGCGCTCGGTGACGTGGTACTTGGCGATCGCCGAGATCACCGAGGGTTTCTCACCCGCGTCCAGGGACGCCACCGACACCTTGCGCACCGCATCGCAGGCATACAGATGCCCGGCCATGCGCGCCAAGGGTGCCTGCACGCCTTCGAATTTGCCGATGGGCAGGCCGAACTGTTTGCGCATCGCGGCATAGGCGGTGGTGCCGCGCACCGCCACCTTGCCCAGGCCGACGTTGGCCGACGGCAAGGAAATTGCGCGACCGGCGGCCAGGCATTCCATCAACATGCGCCAGCCGTTGCCGACTTGCTCGCGGCCGCCGATCACCCACTCCAGCGGAATGAACACATCCTTGCCGGTGGTAGGACCGTTCTGGAAGACGGCATTCAGCGGCCAATGCCGGCGGCCACTGTTGACGCCGGGATGGGAGGTTGGGATCAGTGCGCAGGTGATACCGAGTGAACCCGGAGCGCCGAGCAAGCCATCCGGATCTTCTGCGCGGAACGCCAGGCCGAGCACCGTGGCAATCGGGCCGAGGGTGATGTAGCGCTTGTCCCAGGTCACGCGAAAGCCCAGCACTTCCTCACCTTCATGGGTGCCTTTGCAGACGATGCCCAGGTCAGGAATCGCCCCGGCATCGGAGCCGGCATAAGGGCTGGTCAGGGCAAAGCATGGAATGTCTTCACCTCGCGCCAGGCGCGGCAGGTAGTAGTTGCGCTGGGCATCGGTGCCGTAGTGAAGCAGCAGTTCGGCCGGGCCGAGGGAGTTGGGCACCATCACCGAAATGGCGGCCGCCGAGCAGCGCGTCGACAGCTTCATCACCACCTGCGAGTGCGCGTAGTGGGAGAAGCCTTTGCCGCCGTATTGCTTGGGAATGATCATGCCGAGGAACCCGGCATCCTTGGTGTACTGCCAGCCTTCGGGCGACATGTCCTGCCAGACCTGGGTGGTTTCCCAGTCATTGGCGATGTCGCACAGGGTTTCGACTTCGTTGTCGAGGAAGGCTTGTTCCTCTGCGCTCAGGCTGGCCGGTGCGGCTTGCAGCAGACGCTGCCAATTGGGCTTGCCGCTGAACAGCTCGGCGTCCCACCACACGGTGCCGGACTCGATGGCGGCGCGTTCGGTGTCAGACATCGCCGGCATGATCGTACGAAACAGGCCCAAAGCCCTGCTGGTCAGCAAGGTGCGGCGCAGGGGTTTGATGGTCATCAGCAACGCGGGCGCCACCACCAGTATCGCCGCGACTGTGGCGCCGAAACCGGCCACGACGTTGAACAGGTAACCCGCTGCCAGCCAGATCAGGCCTGCGGCCAACCACAGGGTGGCGACAGCTTGTCGATATGCCAGGGCGATCGCTGCTGCGAAACCCACCAGTAACCAGATAACCATGGAGATACCTCGATTCGATTCAGGGTACGGCCTACGTGCGCCAGGTCGGATGACATGCGGCGTAACGCCACACTACAAAATTCGAAAACTATATTCAAATTTTGTTTTGAAATTATTATTTAATGCCTGGGCGAAAAAATGGCGGCTGAGCGAGCCGCCTGGTCAATCCGTCACCAAAGGGGAATACCGCCTTGAAACATCAGAACGTATAGGTGGCCGACAGGCTGACGACATCACCGGACGCATTCACCTTGCCGTCGAGGCTCGCGGCCCCCAGCCGGTCGACGTTCTGGGTCTTCAACTTGACCGTCTGAACGAACTGGTGGGAATAGGCAACGTCGAGAGTCAGGCCCTCGATTGCCTTCACGTCGTACCCGGCACCGAGGGACACAAAGGTGCGATCACCATCCGGGATGCGCGGGTCACGGGTGGAATTGCGGGTTGGCGTCTGGTCAATGGCCACACCCGCGCGCAAGGTCAGTTCATCGGTCGCACGGAAGTCGCCACCGAGGGAGTACATCCAGGTGTCCCTGTAGTTGTAGGGAATAGACACGATGGTGATGTCCCCCGACTTGAGTGTCAGGTCCTGGAACGAGGACCACTGCGTCCAGACCACACTCGCGCCCAGGGTGAACCGATCATTGAACTGGTGCACCCAGTCCAAACCTGCGGTGGCAGGGATATCCAACCGGGTGCTGGCATGGGCACCGTCCGGAAACAGCTCAAGCCCCGGATAGGCCGTGCCCACCAGCGTACCGCTGCCGCCGAAGGGGCTTGGTTGGGTCATGAGATTGTAGGAAAACTTATCGGCATGGATGTTGTACTTGCCGGTCATCTTGTTCTTGATCCTGGCGTGGTAGTTCAACCCCAGTGTGTCTTTTTCCGTGGGTTTCCACACCACACCGGTAAACCAGCCGGCTGACACATTGTCGACCTTGACCCGCATCAGTGCGCCGCCGACGTCCGACGGGAAAGCAATACCGCCCAGTTCAGAGTCCGATACCGCCGCCGCCGACAACAAGTCGATGTTCTGGCTGACGAACCCCTTGCTGTGCTGGACGATCACCCCACCGCCAACGGAAAACTGGTCGTTGACCTTGAACGACAGCGCACCGGTCAAACCCACGGTTTCGATTTTGGTGTCTACTGCAAACCCACGCAGTTTCGAATCCTGGTCCCAGGTGGAACGCATGCCCTGGGGCACGACCTGGCTCAGGCCGAAAGCAAACCGGTCGCCCAACGGCATCACCATGAAGCCTGTGGGCAGCCAGGCAGAAAATCCCCCTTGGCCACCGTCATTGTTGTTAACGGTCGTCGCTGTGGAATCAGGAAAGCCACTGTCGTCCAGCGGCGTGCTGGAAATCGGCTTGCCTGCGTAATCATAGGCGTCGCCTTTGTACTTGATCTTGATGCGCGCGTAATCGACCGTGAACTGCGCAACGTTACGGTCGATGAAGGCCATGGCGGCCGGGTTGTTATACGCGGAACTCGGATCGTTCTTGAACAGCGAACCGCCCGCGAAGGCCCTGCCCCAGCCGGGGGCGCCATAGGTCGGGGTGGAGAAACCACCGGCCTGCACAGGTGCGGCCACCATCCATCCGCCCATTAACGCCAGGCCCAGCAGCACTTCAATCTGTCGTTTATTTAACTTCACACGGCACCTCTACTGCGCTCTCAATCAGCCAGCCGCAACAGACGCCTCATGGGAGGCGCCTGCCTTTTAACGGGCGCTCAGCCCCTTGTATTCACGCCATCCTCAAGGAACAACGGTGAACGCTGGCGTTGGCTTGACGCTCAGGCTTACCACGGTGCAGTTGCCTGCCAGGGATTGATTGGTAGCCGTCAACACACCACCGCTGTAGTTGGCGGTGATAGTGGAAGCACCACAATTGGAGACGGGGTACAGAATCGAACCCGCGATGGTGTATCCGACGTTGGTCACCGAACCTGCGGTAGCACCGGTCGAGGTCAACGTCCATGGCAAGCCGGTGATCTTGGGCAGGCTGCACAGCCCCCCCCCCGTGATGGCAACGTCAGTGATTTTGGCAACGCCCGCGGCGTCGACATTACCGGTGAAGGTCGCCCCGCAATTGACTGCGGCCTGATAGGAGGATGGCGATTTCACCGAGATCGTGCCGGGTGCGGTGAAGTGGGTGTTTACAGGGGTGATGCTGTAGGCATTGGCCATGGAGGCGGCCCCCATCAGAACAGCCAAGGCAGACAACGACACGACAGTTTTAAAGTTCATCATTGTTATTCCTCACATAGAAAGGCGAGTTAGTCGCCAGGGACAATGACCATGACTGAGGAGTTGAGGTGAAACAGCAGAACTCCTCGATCCGGCCAAACTTCACATCAATGACCGATACCGATGAGCGGGGAACCTTGTAGGAAATTGCATAGTTAGCGTTCATCCCTTCAAATTGTTTTTGTTCGGGTAGAACAACTTTCCTGTAACTAAGCAGGCGCCGGAATAGGACTAATCCGAGCGAGTGAAAACCATCGATTTATTAGGAAATAATGACGGAGCCAGGCGGGGGTCGTGAGTACTTGCGAGGGATGATGAAGCGGGAGGTTGAAGGTGCTTCAGTGAAAATCGAAACGGGTCGCACAGGCGACCCGTCGATGCGGTAAACGCGTGAAACAGCAGAAAGATGCGCTGACTGGCTGCTCCACTACCGCATGCATTAGAACTTGTAAGTGGCCGACAGGCTGACAACCTCACCTTTGCTGTCGACTTTACCATCCAGGCGCGCAGCGCCCAGGCGGTCGACGTTGACGGTTTTGAGCTTCACCTGCTCGACAAACTGCCGAGAGTAGGCACCGTCGATACTCAAGCCGGGTATGGCCTTGATATCGTAGCCAAAGCCGAGAGAAGCGAAGTAACGATCGCCGTCGGGGATACGTGGGTCACGCGTGGAATTGCGGGTGGGAGTCTGGTCATAGGCAACACCGGCGCGCAGGGTGAAGTCATCGGTAAGCTTATAGTCGCCCCCCAGGGAATACATCATGACGTCCCTGTACTTGTAGGGGATCGACACGATGGTATTGCCATCGGACTTCAGGGTCAGCGCCTTGAATGACGACCATTGGGTCCACAGCACACTGGCGCCGAGGCTGAATCGGTCGTTGAACACATGCACCCAGTCGATGGCGGCGGTGGCCGGAATGTCCAGCTGGGTGGATGCGTTGGCGCCGTCCGGAAACAGTTTGAGGCCGGGGTAAGCACGCTCGACCAGCGTCAAGCCATCCCCTCCGGCATCGGTCATCAGCAACCTGCTGCCTGGATCAGCATAGATGTTGTATTTGCCCTCCATTTTGTTCTTGATTTTGGCGTGGTAGTTGAAACCCAGCGTGTCTTGCAAAGTGGGTTTCCAGGCCAGGCCGGCAAACCAGCCCACCGAGGTGTTATCGACCTTGACCCGCATCAGCGACTGCCCTACCCCCGATGGGAACGGGATGCCGAGACCACCCAGCCCCGGCGAGACCGCCGCCGCCGCATACAGGTCGACGTTCTGGCTCACGAAGCCTGTGCTGTGCTGAACAATGGCACCTGCACCAATAGAAAACTGGTCATTGACCTTGAACGACAGCGAGCCGGTCAAACCGACGGTTTCAATTTTGGTGTCAACAGCGAAGTCACGGCCTTTCCAGTCCTGGTCCCACGTGGATTTCATGCCCTGCGGGACGACCTGACTCAAGCCAAAACTGAAGCGATCGTTGATAGGTATCACCAAGAAGCCAGTGGGCACCCAAGCCGTAAAGCCGGCTTCACCCCCATTGCCTTCACGCGGCGTGGAGGTCACACCGCCGAATTCGTCCATGACCCCGGTGGACGTCGGGTCCCCTTTGTAGTCATAGGCATTTCCCTTGAACTTGATATTGATACGCGCATAGATAACGTTCTGCTGCGCGATGGTTTGGTCAATGAACGCCATGGCGGCCGGGTTGTTGTAGGCTGAAGAAGGGTCATTCTTGAACAGTGAACCACCGCCAAACGCACGGCCCCAGCCTTGCGCGCCAAATGTAGGAGTCGAGTACCCGCCAGCCTGAACGGGCCCGGCTGCGACCATAAACCCGCTCAACAACGCCAGGCCAAGTAACGCCTGGGCCTGTTGTTTCTTATTATTCATGCTCCACTCCTTATTATTTTTATCCACCACAGCCGGAATCACAGCCTTGGCTTGCCTTAACAAGTGCCCTTTGCAGGGCACTTGCGTTTCAACGTGTGATCATCACGTCAAGCGCACGCCTATCAAGGGTTGACAGTGAGCGTTGGGGTTGGCGTCGCGTTCAGCGCAGTGATTTTGCAACTGCCGACGGTTTGTGCCGATGGAACAGTAATGGTGTGGTTGCTGTTGTTGTAGACCACATTGATGGTGGCTGGAGCGCTTGCGCAGTTGCTGACGATCTTGAAGTTCACGCCTGAAACAGTGCCTGCAAAGGTGTCAGGCCCGGTGGCGGTGGAGGCGGTCAAGGTCCATGGCAAACCCAGCAACACTGGCACACCGCAAAGTGGGTTGGAGCCGCTCACAGTGGCGCCGGTGATCGAAGCGTTGGCACCACTCGCAGCCACGCTGCCGGTAAAGACGATGGTGCAAGCCACGGGCGCCCCGAACGACGCAGGCGATGTAACAGTGATAGCACCTGCGGGCGTGGTGAAACCCGCGCCAGGAGGAGAAATGGTAGCGGCATTCACCATGGAAGCAGCACCCATGCAAACAGTCAAAGCAGTCAACGACACGAGAGTTTTCAAGCTTTTCATTGTTTTTCCTCACATGTTATGGCGAATTCATTTCGCCAGGGGTAATGGCCATGATCGAGAGGTCACGGTGAAACTGCAGAACTTCCCTTTCCAGCCAAATCTCAATTCAATTACCGCAATAAAATCAGGTGGTTACTCAACAACCTTAAAGTTAGGTGGCATCTTGATAGATACCGTCTTGATCGTGCAGTCGTCGCCGATTGGTACATTGGCGGCCTCCAACTTGCCGGTGGCGTTATCCCAGGTGCCATCGGCGGTAGAAGGACCGCACTTGCCGCCCAGGCCAAATGCGTGGACATCCACGCTGATCTTCGACATGGAACCGCTCTTGGTGTCTTTGGCGACCAATACCCACGGCAGGTTGATAGCTTCGACCCGACTGCACTTGAGGCCGCCGTCGAATTCGACTTTGTCGACATTCACCGATGAGCCATCCGCCGCGACTTTGCCGGCCACCTTGATGGTGCAATCAGCGCTGATCAGTGCGCCTTTGGAAAAGCTGATGGGGCCTTGGGCGGTGAATGCACTGCCGGCGGGTTCGATGCGCGCTGCCTGGGCCTGGTGATAGGCAATAAGGCCCAGCGCAGCCAATACGATATGGGTGGTGAACTTGGCAGGTGCTTGCATGGTGTACGTCCTTCCCTTTAATTATTTTTGTTCGGGGCAAACAACTTTCGGGTTATTAATTTGGAAACTTGCGGGCGATAGAGACCTGCGCGGCACGCAGGCCCCGAGTACGCACACGGTATGGCGTGAACTTAAAAAGGCTTGGCGCTGTTGCTATACTTCTCCAGGTACTTCAAGCGTTGTGAGGGCTGAAGATTGGTCAGCGTAATATCTCCCGCATAATGATTCAGCACACGATGGTCCATGCGCCGCCGCCACAAATAAGGCACATAGGCCCAGACAATCATGCTGGCGTAGCCATAAGGAAGTTGCGGCGATTCATCAAAATGACGCAACGACTGATAACTTCGAGTGGGGTTGGCATGGTGATCGGAGTGCCGTTGTAATTGAAACAGGAAGATATTGGTAACAATCCGATTGCTGTTCCAGGAATGCCGGGGCGAGCAACGTTCATAACGACCATTGGGCAACTTCTGACGTTTAAGTCCGTAGTGTTCTACATAGTTCACGACTTCCAGCAGCGAAAACCCGTAGATGCCTTGGATAATCAGGAACGGAATCACTGCCGCTCCCAGCCAGGCGATCATCGCGCCCCACAGCACCACGCTGTACATCCAGGCACTGAGCACGCCGTTCTGCCAATGCCAGGCCGGCAGGCCGAGCTTGCGCAGGCGTTCGCGCTCCAGGTTCCACGCTGAGCGGGCACTGAACCACACCGAGCGCGGCAGAAAGGCCCAGAAGCTCTCCCCCAGGCGCGAACTGGCCGGATCTTCCGGCGTGGCGACACGGACGTGGTGGCCACGGTTGTGCTCGGTGTAGAAGTGACCGTAGAAGGTCGGGGCCAAGGTGACTTTGGCCAGGAACACCTCCAGCGCATTGGGTTTGTGGCCCAGTTCATGGGCGGTGTTGATCGCGATGCCGGTGGCGGCGCCCGTCGACATGGCCATGCCCAGGTAAGTGAACCAGCTCACTTCGCCATGCAACTGGGTGCGTGCGGTGATGTAGCTGGCCGCATGGGACAGCCAGCTCGACGGCTCCAGGTTCGCGGCAGCCTGCAACAGCCCACCCTCGATGATCCAGTCGATACCGCCGGCAGCCAGCCAACCGGTGATAACCACCGACGAGATCACAAACACCACGCCGGTGTAGACGATCCAGCGGTAGTAGCTTTGCGATTCAAGGTGGCTGACGGCGGATTCGGGCGGGTTGCTCACGTCTTCACCGAGCAGGCCGTCGATCAGTGGGATCAGGCCGAAGATCACTAATACGCCGACCCACCAGAGTTGCTGCACACCGGTGGTGATGGCCAGGGCGCCGGACAACAAAGGCGTGGCCAAGGGCATGATGCCCAACCACCACAGATGGCGCTTGCCGTCGGTCCAGGTGCTTGGAGCTGCCAGTGTCTGGTTCATGGCAGCCTCCGTTGCTGGGCAGCGGAAAACAGGTTCAGGGAGCGTTGAATGCTCCAGGAAATCAACCATGCGATAAAAGACGTTTTTTTCATTTTTATTCGCTCTTAGGCATTTCAAAAATCATTTCAAAATAAACATTGAAATATTTTTTTAAAGAAATAGCGCGGAATCGTTAGGTCGTCAACTACTTTTTCGAGGCCTTTTTTACGTGACCGGACAGTCTCTTTTTCAGCCACTGGGTCAGGTCTCTAGGCCAAGCATTTCGGACGGTACAACCCGCAGTGAGTGCCACGATTATTTGCTTGCCAACGCAAACGGCGGATGCAGGATTGCAGCGCTTTGCGCTGGCCGCGCACGCTTGGCCAGGTGGTGCACCGCCTCCACCACCCGCGCGGTGGCGGTGATCGGCAGCATGTGCCCGCGCCCCTCCACCACCTGCAGCTTCAGGCCCGGAACCTTGTCGGCCAGGGCCTGGCCGTGCTTGCGAAAGTCCAGGACCTTGTCCTGCGCGCCATAGATCAGGCTGATGGGCAGCGTCAGTTGCGGGTAGCGCTTGACCATGCCCGGTAGGACATCATTGACCAGGGCGATCTCGCTGGACGCGGCATAGAAGTTGTCGGGGCGCATGCCCAGTAGCCCCCCGCCACGGGTGGCGAAATCGTCAGGGGCACTGTCCGGTGCGAACACGCCTTTGACCACCGCGCCGCGCGTCAACAGGCCAATCGGCACCGTGAGGGTGTGAGACACCCAGCGCCGCAGCCAGGCCGGTCGCACCGCCAGTGACCAGAACACCACGGGCAAAGTCGGTTGTGGATGGGTCAGTGGCGCCACCAACACCAACCCCGACACTGCGTGGGGATGGTCGAGGGCCAGCGCCAGGGAAATCGCACCACCCAGGGAATGCCCCAGCACCACAGGTTTATCCAGGCCCAGCGTCTCGATAAAGGCCGCCACTTGCCGCGCCTGGGCCGGCAGGTCTGCAGCGGTGCCTTTGTGGCGTGTGGAATAACCCGATCCAGGGCGGTCGAGCGTGATGACACGGAACTGCTCACGCAATTGTCCGGACAAGGCATACGTCAGGTTGCGACTACTGCCCATAAGGCCGTGAATCATCACCAACGGCGGGCCCTTGCCCTCTTCGTAATAATGAAAGCGCTCGCCATTCACCTCCACAAAGCGCCCGTTGTTCGGAACGGCGGCTTCAATACGTCGCGTCATCCACGCGCTGAATCCCCACAAAACGGTGCTTGCGCCTATCAATACAGCCGCAGCGATAACCCATTCAACAGCCATAGCTCGGTCCTCTGCATCCCTGCGGCTGGCGACCTGACCGGAATTGATCAAGGCCTCAGCCATCGTCCACACCCTGGACCTGAACGTCGTGCCTGTCCGTCGGACAAGTCGCACATGAGGAACCTGGGACTAGCGTAGGCGATATTTTCAGGTAGATTATTTAAAATCTTTTTTAAAATAAGTAATTCAATTTTTCTTTGCAATGGTGTTCTATCTAAAAGACACAACAAGAAAAGGAGCACACCCGATGCCCATGAAGGAATGCTTATGAATGCCCAGCGCGACGCCATCGACATCGCCATCATCGGCTCCGGTTTTGCCGGCCTGTGCATGGCGATCAAGCTCAAGGAGGCCGGGTTCACCGACTTCTTTATCGCCGAGCAGGCCGATACTCTCGGCGGCACCTGGCGTGACAACCACTACCCCGGCTGCGCCTGTGATGTGCAGTCCCACGTCTATTCGTTTTCCTTCGCGCCCAATCCGGACTGGACTCGGCAATTCGCGCCGCAAGCGGAGATCCGCGCTTACCTGGAGCAATGCGCCACGCGTTTCGGGCTGGCGCCCTACTTGCGGTTCGGCATGGGCCTTGAGCGGGCGGTCTTCGATGAGCAACACCAGCGCTGGCAATTGCGCTTCAGCGATGGTCGCCAGGTCAGTGCACGGGTGCTGGTCTCGGGCATGGGCGGCCTGTCGCGCCCGGCGCTGCCGGATATTCCGGGGCTCGACAGCTTCAAGGGCAAGCGCTTCCACTCACAGCAGTGGGACCACGACTATTCCTTGAAGGGCAAGCGGGTGGCAGTGATCGGCACCGGCGCCAGCGCCATTCAGTTTGTGCCGCAGATTGCGCCGCAGGTGGCTCACCTGGACCTGTTCCAACGCACTCCACCCTGGATCATGCCCAAGCCCGACCGGGCGATCTCGCCTTTCGAACGCTGGCTGTTCAAGCACCTTCCCTTCACCCAACGCCTGGTGCGTAGCGCTTTTTATTGGGCGTTGGAAGGTCGCGTGGTCGGCTTTGCCCTGCACCCACGGCTGATGAAAATGGTGCAGAAAATCGCCCTGCGCCACCTGCACAAACAAGTGGCGCGCCCTTCCCTGCGCAAGACCCTGACCCCGGACTACACCATCGGCTGCAAGCGCGTGCTGATCTCCAATGACTACTACCCCGCGCTGTCGCGCAGCAACGTCGAGGTGGTCACCGACAACGTGCTGCGCATCGAAGCTGACGGGGTGATCACCGCCGACGGTATCAAGCACCCGGCCGACTGCCTGATCTTCGGCACCGGCTTCCAGGCCACCGATCCCCTGCCCCGCGACTGCATCATCGGCCGCGGCGGCGTCGACCTGATGGACACCTGGCAAGACGGCGCCCATGCCTACAAGGGCACCACGGTGCCCGGCTATCCCAACCTGTTCCTGATCGTTGGCCCCAACACCGGCCTGGGGCATAACTCGATGATCCTGATGATCGAAGCCCAGGTGACCTACATCCTCGATGCACTCAAGCAAATGCAGCGGCATCGCATCGCCAGTGTGGACGTCAAACCCAGCGTGGAAAGCGCCTTCAACCAACAGTTGCAAGACAAGCTCAAGCGCACCATCTGGAATACCGGCGGTTGCCAGAGCTGGTACCTCGACCCTCGCACTGGCAAGAACACCACGTTGTGGCCCGGCTCGACTTGGCGCTTCAAGCAGGTCACGCGCCAGTTTGCGCTCAAGGATTACGTGGCCAGCCTGGTGCCGATCAATGCGCCCGACCGCCCTGTGCCGGCGGCCCATTCCGCTGCCGAAGGGAGCCTGTCATGAAGTCATTCAACGGCCGCGTGGCGGCCATTACCGGCGCGGCGTCGGGCATGGGTCGCGCGTTGGCATTAGCCCTGGCACGGGAAGGTTGCCACCTGGCACTGGCGGATAAAAACAGCCAGGGGCTGGAACAGACGTCAGCGCTGATCAAAACGTCGACCCTGGCGCCTGTGCTGATCACCACCCAGGTACTGGATGTGTCCGATCGCCAGGCCATGGAGGACTGGGCTGCACGCTGCGCGGCCGATCACGGACAGGTCAATCTGGTGTTCAACAATGCCGGGGTGGCCCTGTCGAGCACCGTGGAGGGTGTGGACCACGCCGACCTGGAATGGATCGTTGGCATCAACTTCTGGGGCGTGGTCTACGGCACCAAAGCGTTCCTGCCGTACCTGAAAGCCGCAGGCGATGGCCATATCGTCAACACCTCCAGCGTGTTCGGCCTGTTTGCCCAACCGGGCATGAGCGGCTACAACGCCACCAAGTTTGCCGTGCGCGGCTTTACCGAATCCCTGCGCCAGGAGCTGGACCTGCAACGCTGCGGTGTATCGGCCACTTGCGTGCACCCTGGCGGTATTCGCACCGATATCTGTCGCAGCAGCCGTATCGACGCGAACATGACGGGGTTCCTGATCCACAGCGAACAGCAGGCCCGCGCCGACTTCGAAAAGCTGTTCATCACCGACGCCGACCAGGCCGCCAAAGTGATCCTGCACGGTGTACGCAAAAACAAGCGCCGTGTGCTGATCGGCCGCGACGCGTATTGCCTCGACCTGCTTGCCCGCTGCCTGCCGGCGGCCTATCAAGCCCTGGTAGTGTTTGCCAGCAAACGCATGGCGCCAAAACCCCGCACGCCGGTACTTGAACCCACCGACGAGCCCCGCCTCTGAACAGGAGCACGCACCATGTTGCCGATCCGCCGTGACATCCGTTTCGCCCTGCCCGCCGAGCGCATCAAGGACTGGCATGAACAGGGTCCGTTCATCACGCATTTCTTCAATGCCCTGTCGCTGCTGTTCCCTCAGGGCGAGCTGTTTTTCATGGACAGCGTGCGCCAATACCGCCAACGCATCGACGACCCCGTGCTGAAGAAAGAGATCCAGGGTTTTATTGGCCAGGAGGCGATGCACAGCCGCGAACACGTGGCCTACAACGATTTGCTGCAAGCCGCCGGCTTACCCGCGCATACCCTCGACCGTCGACTGAAATTCATCCTCGACCTGCAGAAAAAACATCTGCCAGCGTCCTTCAACCTTGCCGTGACCATTGCCCTTGAACACTACACCGCGATGCTGGCCGAAATCCTGTTGAGCGACCCGTCCCGCTTCGGCGAGTCACTCAAGGGCTACCAACAGATGTGGTACTGGCATGCCCTTGAGGAAACCGAACATAAGGCGGTGGCCTTTGATGTCTGGAACACGGTGATCAAGCCCGGACCCAAGCGCTATTTGCTGCGCACCGGGACCATGCTCACCACCACCGTGTTTTTCTGGCTGGTGGTGTTCGATTTCCACCTGCGCCTGCTGATCGCCGACCGCAAATCCGGCGGGCACCTGAAAGGCTTCTGGCGCATGCTGAAATTTCTGTATGGGCCCAAGGGCGTGTTCCCACGGATGGCGGTGCCGTGGCTGCATTACTTCAAACCCGGCTTTCACCCCTGGGATCATGACAACCGTGTGCGGCTGGCCGCAATTGACGACCTGATCGAGGAGATCGAGCAGACCCAACGCGGGTATTAGGCTTGCGCCAAGGCGGCGCGTTCACGCACAAAACCTTCCAGCTGATCGCCCGGCAGTGCCTTGCTGAAATACCAGCCCTGGATGATCAATTCGGCGCCGGTATTCAGGAAGGCCAACTGCTCGGCGGTCTCCACCCCTTCCACCACCACGCCCAGGTTCAGCGCCTCACAGAAGCGCAGCATGCCGGTCATGACCTGGGCGCCCTTGGGATCGTGCTGGGCCACCACGAAACTGCGGTCGATCTTGATGAAATCCACCGGAAACTGATGCAGGTAACTCAAGGCCGAAAACCCGGTGCCAAAGTCATCGATATAGACCTTGGCGCCAATGGCCTGCAGCTTCTGGATGGTCTGGCGCGTGACCTGGATATCGCTGACCAGCGCGTCTTCGGTGATTTCCACCGAGACCTGCCCGTGGGCCTGGGCCAGGATTTCCACAAGGCGCTCGCCATAGGCGGCGTCGGTCAGGGTCGCGCTGGAAATATTGATGGTCATCGGCAAGGCAAAGCCGAGTTTCTGCCACTTCTGGTATTGGCGGACCGCCTGGGACGCTACCCACACATCCACATCCGGCATCAACCGCGCCTGGGCCAGCCATTGCAGGAACTCCCACGGCGAATGCACCTTGCCCTCGGCATCACGGGCACGCATGAGGGCTTCACAACCGGTGCACAGGCCGGTGCGGGTCGATATCTGCGGCTGGAATTCGAGGTAGAACTCGTAGTCACTGATTTGCTGGATGCGGCTCAACTCATTGGCCTGGCGTGCCAGGGTCTTGTGGGACGCGAGCACCGGATCCAGTTCACGCAGCCGGCCCTTTTCTTCAAGACCCCGGAAGGTCATGTCCAGGGACTTGAGGTAGACCGTGCCCCCTTCGGTAGCCTGGCGATGAATCGCGCGCACATAGGGCGCATACACCAAAGTGCCCAGGCCCAGCAGCGTCAGTTGCAGCGCCACTGCCGCGAGGTCGCCGTGGGTACTCAGGTAGGCATTGAGCAGCACAGGCGCCGTGAACGGAACGCTGACTACCGCCGGCGACACCCAGCCCATCTGCACCACCGCCAACGCCACCATCGCATTCAACGCAGGCACGATCAGAAACGGGATGAACAAGCGCGGGTTGAGGATGATCGGCAAACCGAACAACAACACCTCACTGACGTTGAACAGTGACAGCGGCAGGCTTGCCACCGCCAACAAACGCATGGACTGGCTTTTGGAGAACAGCAGGATCGCCAGTAACAGGCACAACGCGCCGCCCGAGCCGCCGATAAACGCAAAGCTGCCGAGCAACCCACTGTTCAACAGATATTTGATCGGCTCGCCCGCCGCCAACGCCGCATTGTTCAGCACCACCGCCTGATCCAACACATCGAACAGCGGCTGCATGGCGTACACACCGTGGATGCCGAAAAACCACAGCAATGAATTCATCAGGGTCACGAACAGCCCGCTGCCGTAGGGTGATTGCAAGGCATCAAGAACTTGAGGTCCCTGCAGCTGCGCCACATACGGCACCTGCAACAACAAGGACAACACCACCACCAACGCCAGAGCAGTGATGGAGCCCGGCAGCACCATATTGATAGTGCCCCTTAGGTTGTGTCCCACCAAGTCTTCATTGACCAGCCGCGTCCAGCGGTAACGATGCAGCCAGGCAATCGCCGGCACGTTCAACAGCGGCGAGGCAATCGCAATAAACAGTACGAAGGTCGCCGACGCACGGGGATAATCACGCAGGATAAACGTCGCCACCACCACATGGGCCAGGCACAGGAACGCCACCGGTAGTTGCGGCAGGCGATGCTGGATTGCCAGCATGTAACCGATGGACGCCGCCACCAACAGCGGGATCACAGAGCTGATTTGATTGTGCAGGCCCGCGAGAAATGCCACTACTTGCGGATCGAAACCCAGCACCCGTGCGCATTCCGACAGGATCAGGAAGCCGGCAGACACCAACAGGCATGGCAGGATCCACAACAAACCTTCGCGGATCGCTCGAAGAGACTCGGTGCTGGCCAGGACGGCCAGTCGTTGGGTGAAGAAAAGCTTGAACAGCGTTTGCGCCATGACCCATCCCTCTGTCCATCGCCCACTGTCCCTGGAAGGCAGGGCCGGAAACACGGGCTAACGCTACACGTCCTGGCACAGGGAGCGAAAGCCTTTTGCCCTTCATCCAGGTGTTTTTTCCGTAATGGATGACAGGCAATTCCCTGGTTTTTCAAATTAATTGGATTTTCTGACCTGGGCCAATCACCGAATCTGCTTCAATGAGTATTATCGGCACCGGTATTGTGCGATAGGTTCGCTGTATTCATGGAAGGCTGCCTGCGAAGGAAGTTGGCACCAGGGAGAGACGCTCGATATGCAAGACAAGCTGTCAATGAATGTACGCCCGCTGTTTTTCAACATCCTGCTCTGGGTATTCGGGGTTACGCTGCTGTTGATCTGCAAGGGCGTGATCGAACGAATGACGGGATCCTCCAACGAGGGTTCCCTGGACCTGACCCTGGTGCTGATCGCCTATCTTTTATTGTTTTTACTCACCCCCATACGCGCCTGGACCGACCGCCGACTACGCAAACGCGCCCGCCGCCTTAGCGCTGGCCACCGTCCAAAGCCCGGCCATTGATTGGAGCAAGCCTTTGTCACCACCCGGCGATAACCACCAACTGGCACTGGACAGGTTTCTCAACGAACACCCCGATGTGGCCTTGGAACTCAACACCCTGAACCCGCTGGCAGCTCAAGCCAAGGGCGAAACCCTGGCGCACTATCGCGCCGAACGGCTGCATGAGGCCTTCGAAGCAGAGGCCGAACGCCAGGGCCTGTTTGCCTGGGAGTTGACCCTTAAACTCACCGCCGAATCCCCCGAAGACTTTGAAGCCCAACGTCTTGAAGTGCATAAGGAAGTGGCACAGATGGCCGGCCTGAGCTGGGACGAATACCGCCAGTTGCATGATTTGGCCGGTTGACCCATCACCCCACGAACCACAAGCGCCGTCGATTGGCCAACCCTTCACGCAGCTCAGCGACCCCTAAGGTGCGCTGCTCGGGGTCCATGGCCAATGCTGAACGTAACGAAGGCCAGTACTGCCTGGGCAATTGCCTGGGCCGAGGCAGTCGCTGATGACATTGGCGCTCCCCAGGCCGCCGGCCCTCTGCCAGCTCATAGAGCACACAGGCAGCTCCGTACAGATCGGCGCTGGCGGACGGCAATCCTCCGGCCATCAACTCCGGCGCCGCATACGCAGGGGTCCAGGCATTCAGGCGGCTTCGGCTCAAAGCCGGTAATCCTGACCTGACCTGGGCCTCGGCGTGACCCAAGCCAAAATCGAACAGGCGCAACCCCTGCTCCCCCACCATGATATTCGCCGGCTTCACATCACCGTGCAGGACACCTTGGCGATGGGTGTAGGCCAGTGCATCCAGCAATTGCAGGGCCATGGGTTGCAACTCTTGCCACGGCAATCCCTGCGGACATTCCGGGAGCACGCGGTCCAGCGTCAGGCCGGGCATGACTTCCATGGTAAAAAATGCCACTTGGTGCGCCGTGTCCACCTCAAAAGAAAATGCCCGCACCACATGATCATGTCGCAGGCTTCGGGTCAGGGCGAATTCGCTGTAGAGAAGCACATGGGCGTCAACCGACGCGGACAGGCTCTCGCCCAGCAACTTCAGCGCCACGCGGCAGTCTGGCTCGCCAAATGCCTCATGCAGCAGGTCCCGGGCGCGATAGACCACGCCCATCCCCCCAGTACCCAGGATGCGTTCAAGCTGATAACGCCCCGCAAGCAGGTTCGGTGGGCCTACCGTCGCATTCATGGCTGGATCACCACGCCGGTAAGGTCATCTCGCGCCGCGCCGCGCAATACGTCGTGGAACAACCGGTCCACGACCTGCCGTGGTGTACCGGCGCTCATGGCACGCCCCAATTCCCTGTGACTGAGCCCCTGGTACAAGCCATCGCTGCATAACAAAAACACGTCCCCGGGTTGGGTGCGCAACTCCAGTACTTCCAGGCTCAGCGGCTGCCGGCCTCCGACTGCTCGGGTCAAGGCCCTACTGCCTGGATGAGCCTGGGCCAGTTCTGGACTCAACTGCTGGCGGTCGATCAGTTGCTGCTGCAAGGAGTGGTCGCGTGACAGTTGATACAGCCGCTGACCCCGCCAGAGATAGCATCGACTGTCTCCAGCCCAGATACAGGCCGCACGGTTGGGTTCGAGCAACAGCACAACCACCGTACTGCCCATGATGCCCGCCCCGCCATCGACGGGTTGCAACTGACTGTCGAGGCCACGCAGGCAAAGGCGGACGGCCTCGATCCGTTGGTCAAAGCCGCCCTTGCCTGGCAGTGCGGCAAGGCTGTTGACCACCCACTGGCTGGCGACATTCCCGGCCTGATGACCGCCCATGCCATCAGCCACCGCCCAACAACCCCGTTGTGGGCAATCGAGGAGAGCATCTTCATTGCGCGCACGGTTTTTGCCTTGTGCCGTGCGCCCGGCACTGCGCCATGCGTGCGGCCCGCTCACAATTGCTCCGGCAAGCGGAACGTGCGCCATGTCGCCATCTGGAACGGGCTAGGGTTGTGTTGGCTGATGAGCAGGTAATTGGCCCGCAGGCCTGCCAGGTCAGCCTTGAGAATCTGCGCATCCCTGCCGCTGGCAGACTCGCTTTGCATCAAGTCGAAAAACCGGAACAACGACCAGGCGCCACTGTCCTTCTCGATCCCCAGCGGCCGCTCTGCACCGCGCTCCAGCACCAGGCTGCTGCGACCGTTCTCGGCTTCGATCGGCCAGCGGAATGCCATTGGCACGATCGGACCGTGACGGTATTCCAATTGCTGATCGCCGACTCGCAGCGTCGCCCGGCTGACGGCCTGATCCAGACTGTAGGGCGCCAATGTGAACCGCACGGCCCAATCACCCTGGTCCTCGGTGAAAAACCCCTGGCGAATGGTCTGGGCCCGGGTCAGTTGGTCCAGCACCGAGCGCGACATTGGCAGACTGCGCCCCTCCAGGGCCCGCATGCGATAACGGTCGCCCTCGACACTGACAAACGGCCGCAGGTACCCCTCATAAAAGCGCGCCAGCGCGCCCCGTGGCTTGAAGAACGCCTGAAAATCGCCCAGGGCGACGTCGCTGCCGGCGTGGGCATCGAACGGGTATCGGCGTTGGATGGCTTTCGCATAGAGGCCGTAAACCTCGCTTTGATAACGCTGATTCACGTACCCATACGCATCATCAAGCAGGTGGCGCCAAGTTTGGTCGGCAATTCCCTCGAACCAACCTTTGAGCGGCTGCGGGAAGCGGGCCGCGGTATCACGCAGGTTGCCCAACAGCGGCTGCTGCCCATCCATCCGCTGCCTGGCCATTTTGAACGCTGCCTGCTCCGGCGAGCTATCCCGGTTCAGCGCCAGCAATTGCAACTGCAGCTCATCAAGCAAGCGCAATGCCTGTGTCAACTCGCCGCCTGGGTTCTGCTCTTCGTCGAGCAATTGGTGCAAGGGTTCGAAGCGGCGTTGCAATGCACGCCGGGCCGTATCTGGCAGTGGTGTTCTGGCCAGAACCTTGGAAGTCGCAGCGCCCAGTTCGCCAACATGCGAGCTCACCGCCTCAAACCGATCGGGGATCGGCACTAACAGCGTGTTTTCGCGCACTTGCTGCAGCAACTGCACCAAGGCCGACTGCGCTGATGTGAGACCCGCAAGTTGCTCCGCGCCTTGTCGCAGGCTGCCACTGTCCTGCAGCCTGATTCGACCCAGGGCGTCACTCCAGGCATCGGCGTACTCACTGAAATAGCGTTGCTCCAGCGCCAGCATCAACCGGCGTAGTTCCGTGGCGCCGAGGTCCGAGCTTTCCCCAAGTACCCAATTGTCCTGGGCGATGGCATTGACCCATTGAGCGCCCTGTGTTTCGAAAACCTGCAGGTATTTTTGGGTGTAGAACCCCGGTATAGGGGGCCCTGAACTGGAAAACGCCGGGCCTTCGGCCAGACGGTAAGGCTCCAGGCTCCGCGCTTGTTCCCGCAGCGCCCGGTAAACCACCTCTGCCAGCGACTCACCGCGCAACACCAAGCGAGCCTGGGCGACCAACTCATCATTCAACGGCACCAAGAAAGGTCGTTCCAGGAGCCGCAGAAAGTGTTCATTCAGACGCTTATGCGCTGAAGTATTCCCCCGCCACTGACCCGCCACGTGCTCTGCCAGCCACCCCACATCACGCCGCTCACGCAAATTAAGCATCAGGTACGCACGCAGGCTGTCCAGCAATTGCCCGCGGTCACCCAGGCTGCCTCGTACTCGTCCTTCGAGCAGCGTGGTCACGTACGGCAGTAAATGCAGCTGCAAGGCTTGGTCATAGGCGCTGGCCAGCAGCGGATAACTCACCTCTCCCTGATACAAGCCAGCCCGATCAATCCAACGTGCTTCGGCCAACGATGGAAACACATGAGTTGCAGCCAGGCGACTGTCGAGCAGCGTCAATAGTGCGAGGCTCTCGTCGTCTCCTTGTTGAATAGAGGGTTGGGTGTTGATCAATCCCAGTAGTTGCACCAACCGCTGATGGTTGAAGGTATAACTGTGCGTCCACAACGCCCCTGCCGTGCCGATGACCACCGACGCAGCCAGCGCCATCAGCCCATGACGCCGATGTATGCGCTGCCGCTCAGGGCTACGCAGTCCGGCAAGATCGGCTTCGGCAAAAATCACGCGATTGAACAGGCCTTGGACAAAATGAGGCCGTACATCGGCAGTCTTCGCACAGGTCAGGTAGAACCCTCGCAAACCATTGATGTGTGGGTAGCGATGGGCGGAAAATCCAGTCTCGATAAACAGGCACAGGCGGTCACCGATGTGTGCGACCTGCCGGGGAAAGTCCAGTATCCGGCGTCGACGCGCGATATTTCGCTCCTGATGCAAGCGCGGGATCAGCTCCGCGCCCAGACGCTGCAAAAGGTTCTCGAACGCCTCTCTCACCTGAGCGATGTCTGTGCCGGCGGTACCTGTCACCAGGTGCCCACCCAAGACGACTTCTGCGCCGTCGCCCTGCTGCGCGTCAAAGAACTCGACAAACCCGGCCAACCGATCAGCCTGGGTCAACACCAGATAGACCGGAACATCCGCATGCAATGTCTGCTGGATGTCCTGCAAGCGGCTACGTACATGACGCGCATGACGCTCCAGGTCGTGCTCATTGCTGCTTGAAAGGGTATCGACAGACAACGTGACCACCACGCCATTGAGTGGCCGCGCCCGGCGTCGCGACTTGAGCAGCCCAAGGAGTGTCATCCATCCCGCAGCATCAACCAAGGGGTCTGGCTGGCCCAGGTAGCGGCCGGCCGTCTCGACCATCACGGCTTCTTCGGCAAAATACCAGTCCCAGTCAGGCGTAGTGCCTGGGAGCACGGTTTCTGGTCGCCCGAACAGAGACTGCACGCCGTTGGCAGCCAACAGGCTGGTCTTGCCACTGCCTTGCTCGCCAATCAACAGGTACCAGGGCAACTCGTTTCGCCAGCGCTCGCTGCGGTCACCATAGTGTCGGGAGCTTTTCAGCGCGTGCAGGGCCTCCTTGAAGCGCCCCTGCACCTGCCTTGTTTCGTCGTTGATCAATGCCTGACGCTGATGACGCTCGTGGTGTTCATGCTGATTCAAACGAGCGGTACGGCGAGTACCCACCACGACCATCGACAGTCCCCACAACAGCAGCAACCCGCTGATGGTCAGTAACCGGGATGTCGGGCTGTGCCAGAAACGGTAGTCATCCACCGCCAGTAAAGGCCCGAAAAACCAAATCAGCAGTCCACTGGACAACACCAGCAACAAGCTCCACAGCCAACTTTTGCGCAGCACCGTCCCCACGCCCTTGAAAAATGCGTTCATCCATTGCTCCCAGCGTTATGAATGCGTTCGAAACAGGCCTGGTACCCAGGACTGAAGAGGTTGCAGCGTCGTCTTGCGTTCCTGGCCCAGTACCCAGGCAAATCCTGAATACATCACCAGCAAACAGACCAGCACGCAGATGGCGACCCCAGTGCCGGAGGCAATACGTAGCCGTGACCGGGATGCTCTCCCCGCCTCTGGCGAAATGGAGACCGGCAAACGGTCCCCGCGCACATGCCTGATCTGGCGGTACACAGCGTCGTGAAGCGCTTCAAGTTGCGCCCTACCCCGCTCCATGACGCGGTATTTGCCTTCGAAGCCCAACGACAAGCACAAGTACATGAGTTCCAGCATGGCCAGATGCTTGAAGGGGTCGCGGGACAAACGCTCCAGCAACTGGAAAAACTTTTCCCCCCCGAAGGTTTCGTTGTGAAAGCGGCTCAACAGGCTTCTCTTCGACCAATCGCTGCTACTGCCCCATGGTGTGGTCACGACGGCCTCATCAATGACACTGCACAACACATAACGTGCGGAGATCACCTGACTGTTCTCTACCCCCAAATGCAAGGCATGCGCCTCAAACGCGGTGACACCCGATGAAAGCTGGTCATTGAGCGTCTGCAGGCTTTCCCGACCGGGGCTGGCCTTGATCAGGGCAACCTGCGACAAGAGTTCCCAGGCCGCTGCCAACAGGCTGTTGGAACCCATCTTGAAGCTTTGCGCCCCCTGCAGATGGGCGCTGTAGATCATGCGATCTTCCAACTGCTCGAAGCGTGGCGGCGTTGGAAAGTCCGTGACGGGCCCCTGTGCCGGACCGAACCCTTCACGATCAAGCAATATGGTTTTTTCATCCTGCGGGTATTCACTGTCCATCGTCATGCTGTTCAGTTCCTGATAGCCCAGAAGTGGAGTTCCAGCTCGGCGAACTCGCCACTGGCGTGGAAGGCGAAACCACCCGACTGCTCCAACTGCGCGATGTCACGTGGACTGAGTTCGAGCATGAAATAGGTCTTGCCGGCGTGATACGGAATCTGTCGAGGTGCTACCGGCAGCGGCTTGACCTTGATACCTGCGAGATGCAGGTTCACTAGCTCGCGGATACGTTCCACAGGGCCGATCTTGAGATGCGCCGGCAGCCGATGACGCAGCTCCTCCGTATCACACTGGGCGGTAGCCGCTAAAATGAATGTCGCAGCGCCGAGCAATTTGAGATCGCTGACCGGGCAGACCAGTACCCCGTACTGTCGCTGTTGCAACGTGAGCTCAATGGCGTGTTGCTCCAGCACCGACGACAAGACGGTGCGAAGCCCCTCCATCAGCCCGCGAAAGCTCGCTCCCTGGTCGCCGTGTTGGTACTGCACCGCCAATTGCGCACGTTTGTTGTCGCAGGCGAACGTCGACAGTTCGCCGAGAATCGCCAACAACTCCCGATACAACAACTCCGGCCGCACCTGGGTTTGCCCCAGGTAATGACGCAATATCAACTCAGCACGGTTGATCAGTTGCAGCATCAAAAAGTCGCCAACCTGTGCCCCAGCCGAGGTGCCACTGCCCTGAATGCGTGATGCGATCGCATCGCCACGCGTTGCCAGCAGACTGATCACCTCCTTGATGCATGAAGACACATACCCCGAACCTTGGAGATAGATGAACGTCGGTACAAAATCCGCATCCAGCTTTACGCCGCCCTCCTGGGTCGAATCCTGCACCTGGGCGACCTGGAGTCTCACGTAGAACGGATCGCTGGGCCCTTCCCCCAGCATCAGGCGCAAGTCCGGGCGTGCACAGTGGATCTGGCAACGAGCGTCGACGCCGGCATTGGAGTCCCCTATCTCCGTTTCACAGGCGACGTAGCGAGCCAGGACATCGCCTTGCTCCTGTCTGCGCACTTCAACCTGATTCTCTGTTGCCAGCGGCAGCGCCAGGTACACAGCTTGTCTGCCTGCATTGGCAGGCACCTGCAACACCAAAGGCTCCATCGCGCCACTCAGCTCGAACAAGCTACCATCCGGCAATACACCGCTGGCCCGGTTGACCACGACCTTGCCCAGATTGAGGTACTGCACATCGACTTCCAAGGTCAGGAAACCCCAGGCGTCACTGCTCAGCAGGCGGGTACGGTTGAGCTGTCGATGGTAGTAGCGGTCGTTATGCTGCAAGTGCTGGGGCCGCAGCAACATGCCCTCTTGCCAGATCACGTTATGGACGTGCATTTCAATCCTCCGTCCTGTCAGTTTGAGGCGCGACCAGGCGGAGGCCCGTCTGGTCCAGCGCAACTTCGGCCCGCGTCAGTTGCCCTGGCACCACAGGCAGCACCAACCGCCATTGCACGTGGGGCAAGTCGCGGTAGGCCGCCAGCACGCCGACATAACGGCTATGCGGCTCGACACTGAGCTTGAGCGGCACCTGCTCGCCGGGACGCAACTCCCATTCCTCGCTGCTGACCCAATCCTTGGCGAGTGTCTGCTCGGCCCGGCTGTAGAGGCTGAAGAAGTCGGCGTTTTCAAAGGCCACGGGATGCCGCAGCTCAAGCAGTTGCACCACCACGGGTGAGGGACGCCCGTGCAGGTCGGGGTTGACTTCATCGCCAGCGGTCAACGTCAAGTCCAGTTTGGTCAGGGTCGAAAAAGGTGAAAGCGTGCTACAGCCGGCCAATAGGCCAAGGGCTGACAGCGTTGATATGACAGCGATCCGATACATGAACATCGTCCTGGGCACCCGACGTGCAAGGTGGAGACCAGGCGCACCTGCTCCTCGTAGGCTTTGGAAAAATCATTCAGCAACCCCTGCTCGCCCAAGGGCTCTTCGGACGTCAACCGTTGATAGTGGCGTTGATACGCCCGCCAATGGGCGCCATCGCTGAAGAACCTGGGTGGCTGGCCCTCGCGTTCGAAACACAGCAGCAAGTGGCCTGGCGCAAAGGCTGCCATTGCACTGCGCACAGCGGCCCGACTGGCCACGACCAAGGCCAATTGATGCACTTGCAGTTCACGACAGACCTGGGCGACGGCGTATTCGGCAGAGTGTTCGCCCAGCTCGCCAACACCCAGCAATGACTTCATGGCTGTTGGGCCGTCGGCACAGGCTTTTAACGGGTTGCGGGTATCGAGCCCTGGAGCGGTCAGTACAGAGTTGATTTCACTGTTCAGCTCGTCGCGGGTTCGCAGGCTCTGCTGCAACCCATCGATGGTTAGCCTGAACAGCCCTGCCACTTTGATCGCCAGGGCCTCACGGCCCAGCGTATCAAGCGTGTCCAGTTGTATGCCCAACGCTTGCGCGAACTGTGGCCAGAATGTTTCCGAACCACCCGGCGCGGCCGCAGCGGGCCCGGTAGGTAAGACCTCCCTGACGGGGTCAGCCCACTTCGGCACGACCAAATGATCACGTTCCACGGCACCCTGACATAGCGCTTGGGACGGCACCTGCATTGCTGTATCCAAGGCATCAAGCTCTGCTGATGAATCAGCACGCAGTTGCTCGCGATCCAGTGCATCGACAGGGTCAAGTCCCAGGAACGCATCGTCTGGGATCGCGTCATCCCGAGCAAATGACCGCCGCTCATTTGCCAGCAAGCGAGCGCGGATCTCCAGCCCGCCCAATTGGTACACGTCACCCTCACTGATCAGACGTGCCTGCCCCTTTTCCAGGCGCTCCATGCTGCCTGATACACCGATGCCGTTGCTGCTGATATCGGTCAGGAAGTAGCGGCCTTCTCGGTAACTGACCAAGCCGTGATGACTGGAGATCAGGCGATTGGCATCAGGAATGATCCAGTCACAGCCCACCCCACGGCCGATCACGCCACCGACGCCCGCAAACGTCTTGCGAGCAGGCGTCGCAGCGCCTTCGGTACCACAGACTTCAAACACTAGTTGCATGGCGGAGCTCCCCTGCTCACTGCCCACGTCGGGTCGCCTGGGGGTCACCCAACGGACGGTAGTCGGCATCGTCAAAGACATAATTGGCGTTACAGCCACTCAACAAACACAGCACCAGCAAAAGGCCTTGCCACGGACGAAAAAACATCAGGTATCTCCCATGAAAATCAGGTGCCAACACGCCCCCATTCAGCCCCCCTCGCAGACATCACCCAGGGGGATCTTCAGGCGCGCCAGGCGATAGAGCAGCGTGCGGCGAGCGACGCCCAACTCACGTGCGGTACGGGTGCGATTGCCACGGTTTTTGTGCAGGCAATCGATCAGGAATACTCGCTCGACCCGTTCCAGACGTTGACGCAACGTTGCATCGACGGACTCATCGGTGGGGGGGGCAGACAAGGACAAATGCGCGGGCAGGATCACACCGTCATCGCAGAGCAGTACCGCACGGTCCACCAGGCACTTGAGTTCACGGACATTGCCGGGAAAGGCGTGACTCGACAGTTGGTCAAGGGCTGCGCTGGACCACGACACCGGTTCGCGTTCAAGGGCAAGAGAGGCCTTTTGCGCAAATTCACGCGCCAACAACAACACATCGTCGTCGCGCTCGCGCAAGGGCGGCAGTTCGATGGGAAATTGCGCCAGCCGGTAGTAAAGGTCTTCGCGAAAACTGCCTTGGGCGACCATCGCGGCGAGATCACGGTGAGTCGCGGCGATGATGCGCACATCCACCTTGTGTGCCGCGCTGGCGCCCAAGGGGCGCACTTCGCCCTCCTGTAGAACCCGCAGCAACTTGGCCTGCAGCGACAGCGGCATGTCGCCGATTTCGTCCAGGAGCAGCGTGCCGCCGTGTGCCGCATCAAACAGCCCGGTATGGTTGCGTTCAGCCCCCGTGAAAGCACCTTTGCGATAGCCAAACAGCTCACTTTCCAGCAGGCCTTCGGGAAATGCCGCACAGTTCTGCACCACGAACGCTTTGCTGCGACGCGCCCCCGCAGAATGGATAGCCCGCGCCACCACCTCTTTACCCGTTCCCGTCTCCCCTCGCAGCAATACGGTGTAGGAGGTATGCATGACCTTGCCAATCAGGCGGTATGTCTCATCCATGGCCGTACTGCTACCGACCAACCCAAATTCTGCACGGGGAGCCGGTGTGCATTGATTCTGTTGGGCGACGCTTCCCAGGGATGGCTGACAGCGCAGCAAAGCCAGTTGCATCAAGGTAAAACTACCCAGTTGGCTCAAGGAGACGGAGTAGTCCTGCAAGTGTTTCCGGCATTGGCTGGCACACAGCAATACGCCGCTGATGGCCTTGTCCCGGTTGAACAACGGCACACATGACAGCGCTGCCCAAGCTGTCTCCATCGCAGGCAGGAAGCCGTATTCGTACACGCTGCTCGAGAAGTCCTCCAGGCTAAGGGCCGTTTGATGGCTGAGTACGTAGTGCAATACCTGCTCGTGCTGGAAGTCCTTGGTGCCGACCGGATCACCGGGGCAAAGCACCCCGGATAAATGCTGGGCAATCAGCTGGAGTCGGCCTGTGGATTCATCTCGCCAGTACAACTGGCTGAGTTCGCACTGGCTAAGTTGCGCCACCGCCGTCACACACAATCCGGGCAAAGAGGCTTCGTCGCCATCGATGCCCAAGCGGATGAACCAGCCAAGCAACGCGTCGGCGTAGGCCAGGGGATGGGACAGTTGAGTGGATCGGATATCCCTCATTGGCTGAGCTCACAAATGGGATAGCCACTATCCGCCAGGCGCGCATGCACATTCGCCAAGCATTCACCCTGGGCCATGGCCGCCAGCAGCCGATCCGCCACCTGCGGCAACAAATGGAGCTCGATCCATTGGTCTATGTAACGCGCACCACTGTCTGCGTGGGCACAGTGTTCGGCCATGTGTGCAACCAGCTCTGGCGTATAGCTGAAAGCCAGCTTGCGTAGACGCAACCGTTGTCCCAAGCGTTCCAGCTTGAGCCTTGCAAGGTCATGCAGAACCTCACCCTTGATCGGGTAATACGGCACCACACGCATGCGGGCCAGCAATGCCGGTTTGAAATAATCGCGCAACAGCGGACGGATCGCCTCTTGCAGCACATGCATGTCAGGCCGTTGATCGCCAGCACACAGTTCACCGATACACTCACTGCCGAGGTTGGAAGTCATCAGGATCAGTGTGTTGCGAAAGTCGATTTCCCGGCCTTCCCCGTCATTGACCAGACCCTTGTCGAAAATCTGATAGAACAGGTTCAACACTTCCGGGTCGGCTTTCTCGACCTCATCGAGTAGCACCACCGAATACGGTCGTTGGCGCACGGCTTCGGTCAGCACACCGCCCTCGCCGAAACCGACATAACCGGGCGGTGCGCCAATCAACCGCGACAGGGAGTGTTTTTCCTGGAACTCCGACATGTTGAGCGTCGTGACGAAACGTTCACCGCCATACAGTAGATCGCCAAGGGCAAGTGCTGTCTCGGTCTTGCCTACACCGCTTGGGCCGACCAGCAGGAACACACCGACCGGTGCGTCGGCTTTGTTGAGCCCCGTGGCAACGGCGCGCAAGTTGCGGTCCAGGGCCTGCACCGCCTGTTCCTGGCCAAGAATGCGCGCGCGCAGCGCATCGGCAAAGCCCAGCGCCCGTGCGCTGTGCTCAAGTGCCAGTTGTTCAACCGGGATACCGGTCCAGGCACTGATGACCTGGGCCACCAGGCGCGGGCATACCTGCTGCGGCACGGCCTGTTGCTCAAACCAGTGCTGTTCCTGCTCCAGGCGCTCACTTTCCATTGCATCCCTGCGCAGGTTCAACGCGTGCAAGATCTGCTCATCCACGGCGAACCCTGCGTCCCTGTCACGACTTAATGCTTGATGCTGCCGCATACCTTCCGCTTGCTCCGCGTACAAGCGTTGTAATGCCTCCGGTGCTGTCTCCCGACGGACCCGCAAGCGAGCACAGGCCGTGTCCAATACATCCACCGCCTTGTCGGGCAACTGGCGCCCGGACAGGTAACGAGCACTCATCTGCGCCGCCGCCACGACGGCATCGTCACGCACATATACGCCGTGGCTGCGCTCATACACCGAAACCAGTCCGCGCAAGATCGAAACCGCCTGCTCGACGCTGGGCTCGCCCACCCGTACAGGCTGGAAACGCCGCGCCAATGCCGGGTCCTTTTCGAAGTATTTTTTGTATTCCGACCAGGTAGTGGCAGCGATGGTGCGCAGTTCGCCACGAGCCAGGGCTGGCTTGAGTAGATTGGCGGCGTCGGACGCGCCTGCCTGGGCGCCTGCCCCGACCAAGGTATGCGCCTCATCGATAAACAGGATCACCGGCGGAACTGAAACGTTGACCTCATCGATCAAGCCCTTGAGGCGCCGCTCGAATTCACCCTTGATACTGGCACCGGCCTGGAGCAAGCCCATGTCCAAGGTCAGCACCCGGACATCCTGCAGTGGTCCCGGCACCTGCGCAGTGGCGATGCGTAGCGCGAGGCCTTCGACAACGGCCGTCTTGCCGACCCCGGCTTCGCCGACGAGTATTGGGTTGTTCTTGCGGCGGCGCATGAGGATGTCAATCAACTGGCCGATCTCGACATCCCGGCACAACACCGGATCAATACGCCCTTCATGGGCCTGGCGCGTCAGGTCGTGGGTGAAGCGTTCCAGCAGTGACTCACCCTTCGGGGCAGGGTCAGTACCAGGTGCCTGGCTCCGCACAAAGTCGAGCACACGCTGCGCATCCAACCGATTCAATGAAACCTGATAGACACTCCCCGCGTGGTGCAGCGGATGACGCAGCAATGCCAGCAACAGGGCGCCGTGATCGACCTCGGTCTGTCGCAGTTCCAGATGGGCAACCATCAGGGCCTGTTGCAGCCACTCTACAAGCGCCTGGGCAAACACCGGATTGCGCGAAGCACTCGCCTCCCCTTTGGGTTGCAGTGCAGCTTGCAGCTCGCCGGTTTCGATGCCCGCATCTGCCAATGCCCTTGCCAGAAGGCCGTCGTGATGCTCCAGCAGGGCCAACAGCAGGTCTTCCACCAACACCTCCCGGCCGCCGCGCGTTACACAGCGTTCAGCCGCGCGAACCAAATCGCGACGAGCCTGGGGGGTCAAGGTCTGGATAAGTTGTTGCAGGTCCACATTCATCATAATGATTCATCCCTCATGAGCGTTGCTCGGCACCATGACCACACCATCGGCGTACTCATGTGCCAGCCAACTGGTCCAGCCGAGGCGACAGACGTTGTGTTCGCCAATGTGCAACGGTCGGATCTCTTCTTTGGCAAGCACCAGGCGCAGGTCATATTCCAATGGGTCCCGCGCCGTCAGCCGCACCAATGAGCACAGCAGCGGGTAGTCCGCACCCGTGGGCAGAAACCCATGGAGTTGCTGCCACCGCAGGCCCTGCAGATGCACCCTGAACTTGCCACTGCGGTCGGCCACCTGGCTGCCCAATACCTGGTCATGACCAAGCACGCTGTTCGCGACGCCGAGCCGGTTTCGCTGTGAGTCGGCGATGACAACCGTGCGCAGTACCCATTGCTCGATGAACAGCCGGTTGTGCTTGAAGTAGTAGCGCAGCACCGTCTCGATCAAGGCCGCCGAATGTGCCCGCAGGCCTAGCAGCCCCAAGTAGGGCAACAGCCGTTTGCAGTTCAATTGCGCGACACTGCGAATCTGCCGCCCCCTCAACCCGATCAACGCAAACATCTGCTCGGAAAAGGCGTCACGCGCACCCGCCTGGAAACACGCCCGATAACGATATTTGCGCCAGATTGGCAGCATCAGTCGTTGCAGGCGGTGATGAAACACGTCCAGGAAATCTCGCGTAGCGTTGCCGCCCACCCCGTCGCCATAGGCCTGCTCGCCATAAAACGCAGGTAACGGCGACCCCGCGCCACACAAGCCCAAGACGTTGAGGCGAAGGCGTGCGCGCAGCTGTTCGTGCTCGACAAAAAAATCCACGCGATCAATATCGTGCCCGGGAAAACCGAGGCCAGGGTTGGCTTGAAACTCCAGCAAGTCATACAGCGCGTCGTCATCCAACAGAGGATGGGCATCGCGCAGACGCTTGATCACCTGCAAAACCGCCTGGAACAGCGAATATTCGCGGATGATCCGCGACAGTCGCGTCAAAGCAGAGGCTGCTGCCCCATCCGTGGTGGCCATAGATACACGTCTCCTTGTGTGCTGATGACTCTTAGTTCGTGATAAGCATTGAGGCTGGCGTAAAGCGCAAAGAACTCGTTGAGCACTGACGCAAAAATGAACACTTCGCCCGCCCCCAAGAAACCCTGGGGATCAATCTTCAGATCAATGCGTACTCCGCGACACGGCAAGCCGCGGTGCAAGCGGTCAACCGATGAATGACTGACGGATCGCATTGCACCCAACTTCCGCTCACTGACCTTCTGCGCCAGCCGGTCGTGATAGCGCGGCAAGTCATAGGTTTTGAGAATCACCTTCAAGGCGTCGATATCGCTCAGTGACAGGTAGTTGAGCGACATGTTGCTGATAAGCCGCCAGAGAAAATCCTGGTCCAGAGGCGGAGACAGACTGGCTGTCGGCGCGCAGATATTGCGAAACGACACCCCCTCCGGTGTCTGCTCGCACGGCCGGTTGATGTCGCCTAACTGCAACAGTCGGGGTAGGTTGTGATTGGTGCACGTCAACTCGATCGACAGTGTTTGCTGGTCCAACTCGGGGCCGCTGCCAATCCCAAGCCAGGTGTCCAGCCCGGCATGCTGTGACGATGGCCGTTGGCGAATGCTGTAGCTGGGCGGGTTTTCCGGTAGGTCGGTATCGCCATCATGTTCAAAGGATTCGAACGGCACGTAGGCCTCATATCCACGCCCACCTGGCTGCCAACCCGTTACACGGTCTACGGAAAATACACTTGCGTTCTCCCGCGAATACTCGCCGGGAATGAGCAGGTACTCATCTTGCTTCCCGTCCAGGCGAATGGGCACCGCGTCATGCTTGAACAGATTCACGATGGGTGTGCAGTAGAGCTTTACGTTATCCAGGGTGGGCTGTTGGGACTCACGCCATGGCGTGCGTAACTCAAAGCGCATTATCAGGCCACGTACCTGCTTGAGCTGCTCACCGGGCAATCTGTGCAGCACGTCCATGCCCCCCACATCGACAAACAGGAACTTGTCAGGAAAGGCAAAATACTCCTGCAGATGGCGATACCCCGGGAAGGTATTCTGCGGATAGGGGATCAACGCCTGTTCCTCACTGAAACCCACCGGTTGTACCTGTTCGGCACCCAGTCGCAGTGATATTGCCTCACCGTCGGGCCCGCTGACGGGCAGTCCATCTTGGCCCAAAGGCAACAGCTCGATACCTTCGAGGTGGCGCAGCAGGCTCAGGTATAACGCCTGGCTGATGTAGCTATCCCCGGCCAGATGCAGGCGCAACTGGTCAAAGGCCCAGTCACTGAAATTACCGGCGGCGCTCATGTGCAGGCGCAGGCTCAACACGCCCTGCCCTGCCTGTGTGCTGTACTCCAGGGCGCTCAGTTGCAGCGGTAGAACCTGTGTGGCGTAGCAGGTACGAAAACGGCATCGCTCACCGTTGACTGCGGCGCTTTCCACCGACGTATCACGCGCCACCCACACACCGGGACCTGAGTGCTTCAACGGGTCAAATTGCAGCATGCTGAACGCTGGCATTGGGCGCATGTAGTTGGGCCACAGCAAATGCATCAGCGAGTGTGTGAGTTCTGGAAGTTCGTCGTCGAGTTTTTGCCGCAAGCGCCCCGTGAGAAATGCAAACCCCTCCAGCAGCCGCTCGACATCGGGATCCTGGCCAGACTCTGCGAGGAAAGGGGCCAGCGCAGGATTGCGCTCGGAGAACTGCCGTCCGAGCAGTCGCAACGCACTGAGCTCACTTTGGTAGTAACGGTTAAAAGACATCCGGCAAAACCTCTACCCGACCGGCGTCACAGAGTCGCGCGGTAAACACCACCGGTTGCTTGACACCCTTGACCGTCAGTGTGGCTTCGATAGCGAACGCCAGCGCCAATGGATCCTGGTCCCGCGGCAACGTCCTGACCCGCACATGCTTCAAGCGTGGCTCGTACGCCCGGATAAATCGCTCGATCAACAAACGCGATTGAGTCAATGACTCATGCAAGCTCTGGTTCATGTCGTTGAGGTCGGGCAACCCGTAATCCGGCAGTGTCTGCACGCTGCCGGCACGGATACTGAGCATTTTTCCCAGATGCATCGCGACAGATGTCACGCCACACGCGGGAGTAGCCGCCGGACGTTCAAGACGCTCGAAAAGGCGTTGGTGGTGGGACACTCCCTGGCCGCTGCTCATTCTTTATCGAGCTTGCCGACCAGGGACAGCGTGAAGTCGGCCCCCATGTACTTGAAGTGCGGCCGTACACTCAGGTTGACGCGGTACCAGCCGGGCTCACCGTCGACATCACTGACAACGATGCGCGCCGCGCGCAATGGCCGTCGTCCACGCACTTCGGCACTGGGGTTTTCCTGATCGGCGACGTACTGGCGAATCCATTTATTGAGTTCCAGCTCCAGGTCTGTGCGCTCCTTCCACGAACCCAATTGCTCGCGCTGAAGAACCTTGAGGTAGTGGGCCAGGCGATTGACCACCATCATGTAGGGCAGTTGGGTACCCAAGCGGTAATTCAGCTCGGCTTCCCTGCCCTCGGGACTGAGGCCAAAGTGTTTCGGCTTCTGCACCGAACTGGCGGAGAAAAACGCGGCATTATCGCTGCCCTTGCGCATCGTCAAGGCAATGAAGCCCTCTTGCGCCAGCTCGTACTCACGGCGATCGGACACCAGCACTTCCGTCGGGATTTTGGTTTCGATCTCACCCATGCTCTGGAAGTGATGCAACGGCAAGTCTTCCACCGCACCACCGCTTTGCGGGCCGATGATATTCGGGCACCAGCGAAAGCGCGCGAAGCTGTCAGTCAGGCGCGTGGCAAAGGCGTATGCCGTGTTGCCCCACAGGTAATGTTCATGGCTGTTGACCACGTTTTCCTGATAAGCGAAGGTCTTGACCGGACACTCAACTGGATCGTAGGGCGTACGGAGCAGGAAGCGCGGCACGGTCAAGCCGATATAGCGTGCGTCTTCGCTTTGGCGAAAACTTTGCCATTTGGCAAATTGAGGACCTTCGAAGTGGTCCTTCAGGTCTTTCAGGTCCGGCAGGCCGGTAAAACTCTCCAACCCGAAGAACGCCGGCCCGGCGGCGGCGATAAAAGGCGCGTGGGCCATGCAGGCCACGCTGGATGCGTACTGCATCAGTTTCACGTCGGGTGCACTGGGAGACAGAAAGTAGTTGGCGATAATCGCGCCCACCGGCTGACCACCAAACTGACCATACTCAGCACTGTAGATATGTTTGTACAACCCGGACTGGGTCACTTCCGGTGAATCCTCGAAATCTTCCAACAGGTCTTGCCGGGAGACGTTCAGCAGTTCGATCTTGATGTTCTCGCGGAAGTTGGTCCGGTCAACCAACAACTGCAATCCCTTCCAGGCGGCTTCCAGGGCCTGGAATTGCGGGTGGTGCAAAATCTCATCCATCTGCAGGCTGAGCTTCGTGTCGATCTCGGCAATCATCCGATCGACCAAGCGTTTCTTGACGGGCTCACCACGATTCTGCGGCTTGATCAGCTCTTCGATGAACGCCGAGACGCCCCGCTTGGCAATGCCATACGCCTCGTCGTCTGCACTCAGCAGAGTCTGGGCAACGATGTTGTCGAGAATGCTGAATTGATCATCGGTGGGTGCTGGCAGTGTGTGTTGTTGTGTCGTCATGCGGTCAGTGTCCTTTTACTGAAAAATGTCAGGCGTCAGGCGTGTCCAGCCCCAGTTCAGCCAATACCCGAGCGCGGGACTCGTCATCGGCCAGGGCCTGCTCGATAGCCTTGCGAAAGCTCGGGGTGTTGCCCAAGGGGCCTTTGAGCGCCATCAGTGCCTCGCGCAACGCCATCAGTTTGTGCAGTTCGGGCACCTGCTCAACCAGGTTCGCGGGATTGAAGTCCTTCATTGCATTGATACGCACCTCAATGGCCAACTCCTCAACGCCTGCATCCTCCTGCAGGCGGTTGGGCACGTTCAGCGTCAGGCTCAACGCCTGCTTGGCCAGCACGTCATCAAGGGTGTTCTTGTCGATCGCGATGGGCTTGCGATCTTCGAGCTTGCGCACGTCCTCACGTTGGATGAAATCGCCCAGCACCAACAGTTTCAGCGGCAGTTCGACTTCTTCCTGCGCTCCGCCGATAGCGGGTTTGAACGTGATATTGATGCGTTCCTTGGGGGCGACCGAAGCTTCTTTGGCCATGGTGTCTCTCCTTTTTCAAGTGGCTCGAAAGCCTATTCAAGTACCGCTTCCAGATCGAAGAGGCACAGCCTGCGATGGGTGTCTTCCTTGCGCTCGCGCACGGCGTGGTTTTGTGGCAGCAGGTCGCAGCAGCGATACAGAAGCTGGGCAACTTGAAGTGCCAGCTCCGGTTCCCAGCGCTCAAGGCCTGTGCGTTGCAGTTCGTGGTCCAGGTGTTCGAGCTGGATCTTCGCCAGCTCATGCTTGCCCGCCTGCACACACAGTCGCGCCTGTGCCAGCCGCCAGTGAAAACGCGCGCGATCACTGCGAGCGGCGAGACTGCCTTGCTTGAGCTCATGGATCGCGGCCTTGAGCCCATCCTTGCGCAACCTGGGCGCTACCGCCTGCAAGGCGAGCTCCCAGGGCTCGGCTTCGGAATCCACCACGGCGGCTGATTCGGGTACTTGCAAATGCCGGCTGACCTGCAGCGTGATCCAGTCACGGCTGGCGGCGTCGGCAAAAGGAACGCGGTCGTGAAAGCAGAACGACGGCAGGTCCGGCAAGCGTTGCAACAGCAAGGCGAAGGCAACTTCCAGCTCGAGCATGGCCTGCTCGGCCTGCAAGGCGTCCAGGCATTGCCAGAGCATGCGCAACCCATCGAACCAGAACATGGCACCGGCCAGACTGGCCTCGAGTTCAAGTACCAGGTCGGCGTAATGCCCTTGGGCAAAACGCTCCTGATAACGCTTGAGCTTGTCAGGGGCAGGCCCGCGCAACGCGGTCACCCGTTCGTTGTCGGCATCCGGGTAGCTGGACAGTGCCAACCAATTCAATGTTCGGTTGAACCGCAAGGCACGCAGGTCGGTAGCGTTCTGGCGCAGCCACCAGGTACACAACGGGCGGGCCTGCTCCTGCAAGGTACGTAGCAACTTGCTGGCGTCTTTTTCGTTGTTCACAACGGCTTCGGGTTTGAGCAATTGGCTGGCCGCTTGCTGGACCTGCGCAATGACACCGCTTAACCCCGCCGCCGGGGTATCGTCCTGAGCCGCACGCTCCAGTCGTTGAGCCAATTGCCTGCGAATCGGCAGCAGCAACGGCGCGTCATCCGCGAAGTGCTTGGCCCATAGCTCATCGAGACTTATCAGTTGCTCAAGCACAGCGCGAAACAAGGGCTGCTGGTTCTGCAACGGCAAGCCTTGCGCGAACAAAGGCTCGAGGCGCAACACCAACCAAGCGAATGCTGCGCCACGGGTACGCAGCTTTTCGGGGTAGGCCACCGACCAATGATGCTCGCAGAGATAGCGCAACATCCCGAGCCCCGCCAGCAGCCCCGGATAGGATTCGCGCTGGTGCAAGGCCCAGGTCAACCAGACCGCCACGCGTAGATCCTTGGATTGTTGCCGTAACAGGCCTTCGCTGGTTTCCAAAACCTTGTGCCAGTCCGGCTGACTGCTGCCATGGATCGATTGCGCCTTTGCCAGCTCGGACTCCAAGGTTTCATACTCACTCGAAAAGCGCATATCGCTGCCCGCAAAACTTGTTTGCGTACAGGGCATCCTCGCAACTTCTAGATAGTAATCACACAGCTTGTCCGAATACGACATTCAACACCTGATGCAACTAACCAAGACAGGAAAAAGCCAACTAGCGACACTTAAAAAGGACACCAACAGGCCGTCTTAACCTTGCTGTAACTTCTGCAAAGTTCCCAAACCTTAGCCACGCCAAAAGCATTCAGCAAGCGACAGAGAAATACTTAATCCTTTTCCTACAAACGCGAAAACAAAGCCACTGCGCAGCATTTTGCGCACTGAGGCAAAGGTGCGATTTAGACTCTATTTACAACTCCCCTATTTAACCCGCGTGTGCACTGAGCAATTAGATGCGCAGCTCTGCGCAACTAAATACGCCATATAACTACCAAAACCATCTCGCCTGATTATCACTCCAGCCTTATTTAACGCCAAACCCCTGTATTTATTAACCCGCTCACTTTCAGGCACGGTTTTTGTAGTAATGGTGACTTGCCCAACCGGTGTCATGATCGGTTGGGACTACCTCTTCAATCAGACAAGGAAACCCGTCATGCCAACACCCGCCTATCTTTCCATCACCGGCGTCAAACAAGGTTTGATCACGGCAGGCACGTTCACCCAGGACTCGGTAGGTAACATTTACCAGGAAGGCCATGAGGACCAGATTCTGGTCCAGGCGTTTGCTCATCAGGTGATCATTCCCCGCGATCCTCAATCCGGCCAGCCCACCGGCCAGCGGGTCCACAAACCCATGATGATCAGCAAAGTCTTCGATAAATCCTCCCCGTTGCTGTTCAGCGCACTGACCAGCGGCGAAGAGGTCAAGTGCCGGCTGGAATGGCTGCGCACCTCGTCCGCCGGCACCCAGGAGCACTACTTCACCATCGAACTGGAGGGCGCGACCATCGTGGACATCCAGTCACGCATGCCCAACTGCCAGGACCCGGACAACGCCCACTTCACCCACCTGGAGGATGTGTATTTCACCTACCGCAAGATCGTGTGGACCCACGAAGTGTCCGGCACTTCCGGGTCCGATGACTGGCGCAGCCCGGTTACGGGTTAAACCGGATTAACCAGGGAACGGTGCCAAGGAAGGCGCCGTTCCTGACAGTGGGCTACACCATCGCCAGAGGGTGCTTGCGCTTGGGTGCGCCAAACACGCGGTCAATCGCGTCGAGGTCGTGCTCATCCAGCACCAGCTTGGCGGCGGCTGCGTTGAGCCGCACGTGCTCCGGGGTGACCGCCTTGGGGATCGCGATCACACCGTCCTGGCGCAACACCCAGGCCAGGGAGACCTGGGCAGGTGTCACCTCATGGCGACGGGCGATCTGCTTGAGGGTCGGGCTGGCCAACAACTCGCCACCCTGGGCAATCGGACAGTACGCCATCAAGGGCAAGTGATGCTGTTGCCACCACGGCAGCAGGTCGAATTCGATACCCCGCTCTTCGATGTTGTAGAGCACCTGATTGGTGGCGCACGCCGGGGATGCGAGTTCCTGCAGGTCGGCCACATCGAAATTGGAGACGCCCCAGCGGCCGATCTTGCCGGCTTCACGCAGGCGCTCGAAGGCTTCGACGGTTTCCTCAAGGGGGTGTTGGCCGCGCCAGTGCAACAGGTAGAGATCAATGTAGTCCGTGCCCAGGCGCTGGAGGCTGGCTTCACAGGCACGGGGCACGCCCTTGTGGCTGGCGTTGTGCGGGTAGACCTTGCTCACCAGGAACACCTGGTCGCGCCTGCCGCGAATGGCTTCGCCGACGACCGTTTCGGCGCCGCCCTCACCATACATTTCGGCGGTATCGATCAGGGTCATGCCCTCGTCGATGCCCAGTTGCAAGGCCGCGACTTCGGCGCGGTGCTGGTCGGGATTTTCGCCCATGCGCCAGGTTCCCTGGCCGATGACAGGGACGGGAACGCCCGCCAGATCAATGGTACGCATGACAACCTCCTGATGAGTTCGCGGATTAACAGTGTGGCATTGACCGGACAAAAGGGTTCAATCGAAGTAAGGTTAGCCTCTGCCAAGTCACAGGAAGAACCTGTAATGCTGTTTGTCGTCATGCTCGGGGGCAAGCACCCACGGGCAAAGATTGAAGTGCACGATGTGGTGTTCGCGGTCGCGGACACGCTGGAAGCGACCTACCCGCAACTACGCGCCGGTTGGTTCGGCAGCCCCAAGGGTGTGCACATCGATGCCTGGATGGCCGTGGAGGGCGTGGACGGTTGGACAGTCGAACTGAGCCATCTGGCCCCGGCTGCTGGTGCACATCACCTGTACTTCATCAACCTTGGCGGTTACGAAGCCAACAGCTTTGGCGAAGCCCACCACTACCTGCTGGTGGTGGCCCGCAACAAACAGGAGGCCACGCGCAAAGGCAAGCAACAGATGCTGCGCCACTGGTCCCAAGCCCACACCGATGGGGTGCTGGACATCGACGACTGCCTGCCCATCGACCTGGTAGACGGTCGCTATATTCATCTGGTGCAGGGCCCGCACCGGCGAATCATCCAGCAGAACGACTACATCGTCCTGAGCTGAACCCTACCCGAACGGGGTATGGCGCCCACCGGCCACCTGCCTGACAGTGCAATCAGTCCCTCAGCCTGATAACAAGCACAACTCAAGGTGGGTCCCCATGCGTAAAGCCTTTATCGCCCTGTTCAGCGCCGCATTGCTTGCCTCCGCCACCTTGAGCCAGGCCACCGACGACCCAGGCAATACCTTGCGCATCTACAACTGGGCGGACTACATCGGCGACACCACCCTGGCCGATTTCGAGAAAGCCACGGGTATCAAGGTGGTCTACGACACCTACGACTCCTACGAAACCGTGCAGGGCAAGCTGCTTTCCGGACGCTCCGGGTATGACCTGGCCCTGCTCAACGCCTCCCTGGTGCCGCTGCTGATCAAGGGCGGCGTCTTCCAGCCGCTGGACAAGTCCCAGTTACCCGACTGGAAGAACCTTGATCCATTGGTGCTGAAAAGCCTGGAAGCCCACGACCCTGGCGTCACCTATTCCGCGCCCTACACCTGGGGCAGCAATGGCGTGACCTACAACGTCGACATGATCAAGGCGCGCATGCCGGACGCGCCTATCGGTTCCCTGGCGATGATTTTCGACCCGAAGGTGGTGTCGCGCTTCGCCGATTGCGGCATCACGTTCATGGATTCCCCCACCGACATGATTCCCCTGGCCTTGACCTACCTCGGCCTGGACCCTAACAGCGTCGCCCCAAAAGACCTCAAGGCCGCCCAGGACGTGTTGATGGCGGTGCGCCCGTACATCCGCAAATTCGACTCCAGCGGTTTCATCAACGGTTTGGCCAACGGTGATCTGTGTCTTGCCACCACCTGGTCCGGCGACTACGCCACGTCCCAGGCACGGGCAACGGAGGCCGGGGCCAAGATCACGCTGGACTATTTCATTCCCAAGGAAGGCTCGCTGATCTGGTTCGATAACTTCTACATCCCCGCCGATGCGCCCCATGTGGCCAACGCCCACCGGTTCATCGAATTCCTCCTGCAACCCAGCACCATGGCCGGCGTCAGCAACACCATCCACTACGCCAATAGCAACCTGGCCGCCAAGCCCTTGGTGAATGCCGATATCCGCGACAACCCGGCCATCTACCCCGACCCGACGACGATGCAGCGCCTGTTCACCCAGAAAAGCCAGCCGCCGGCCGCTGTACGCCTGATCACGCGCACCTGGAACGCCGTGAAGACCGGCAAGTGACCCCCAGCCATTGAAGGTAAATGCCATGACTCTGCCAAATCCCGCTTTCTTCGCCCAGTTCGACCACGACAAACTGGACGCCGCCGACAAAGCCCACTACATGCACGGTTTCCATATGTTCGACGAACACCGTGAACAAGGCTCGTTGAACATCGCGATGGGCGACGGCGCCTACATCTATGACACTCACGGCAACCGTTACCTGGATGCGGTCGGTGGCATGTGGTGTACGAATATCGGCCTGGGTCGCGAGGAAATGGCCGACGCCATCGCCAACCAGGTGCGCCAACTGGCGTACTCCAACCCGTTCTGTGACATGGCCAACGTCACCGCCATCGAACTCTGCGCCAAGCTCGCGAGCCTGGCGCCCGGCGACCTTGATCATGTGTTCCTCACCACTGGCGGCTCCACGGCGGTGGACACGGCCTACCGACTGGTGCAGTTCTATCAGAACAGTCGCGGCAAACCGACCAAGAAGCACATTATCTCGCGCTTCAGCGCCTACCACGGCAGTACGTTCCTGACGATGTCGATTGGTAACAAGGCCGCTGACCGCGCGCCGGAATTCGACTTCATGAGCGACCTGTTCCACCACATCTCTTGCCCCAACTACTATCGTGCGCCGGAGGGGATGAGCGAAGCAGACTTTCTCGACTTCCTGGTGAACGAGTTCGAAGACAAGGTCCTCACCCTCGGTGCGGACAATGTGGCGGCGTTCTTCGCTGAGCCGATCATGGGTTCCGGCGGCGTGATCATTCCGCCCCAGGGCTACCATCGGCGCATGTGGGAAATCTGCCAGCGTCATGACCTGCTGTACGTCGCCGATGAAGTGGTGACTTCATTCGGGCGCCTCGGTGCGTTTTTCGCCTCCGAAGAGGTGTTCGGCATGCAGCCCGACATCATCACCACCGCCAAGGGCCTGACTTCCGGCTACCTGCCGCTGGGCGCGTGCATTTTCTCGCAGCGTATCTGGCAAGTGATCGGTGAGCCGGGCAAGGGCCGCTGCTTCACTCACGGTTTCACCTACAGCGGGCATCCGGTGAGTTGCGTCGCCGCACTGAAAAATATCGAAATCATCGAGCGGGAAAACCTGCTGGCCCATGTCGAAGAGGTCGGCGTGTATCTGGAACAACGCCTGAAGACCCTGGCCGACTTGCCCCTGGTAGGCGACATCCGCTGCCAGCGCCTGATGGCCTGCATTGAGTTCGTGGCGGATAAACGCACCAAGGCGCTGTTACCGGACGCGGTCAACATTGGTGAGAAAATCCACCTGCGCGCCCAGGCCAAGGGCTTGCTGGTGCGCCCCATCGGCCATCTGAACGTGATGTCACCGCCACTGATCATCACCCACGCCCAGGTCGATGAGGTGGTGGAGACCCTGCGCCAGTGCATCCTCGACACGGCAGCCGAACTGCGCGCCAGCGGCGAGTACCTGGGCCGATGACCTATAGCGCCGAGCCCGTCTCGGCGTTGTGGCCTGGGCATCGACGGCCGGGTAGACTGGCCGTCATGACAACCACCAGCCCTGCCCCCTCCCTGCAGCAACTGGAAGCCTGGCACCACGCCCTGGGCCAGGCGCTTATTCATGTGGACGAGGCCTCGTTCCTCGGACACCTGGCCAGCGCGCTCTGCACGCTCACGCCCATCGAATCGATGATGATCAGCCTGGAACGCCAGGGCCTGCCGCCGCACTTGCTGTATCAGCAAGGCATTCCCCGCACCTACCAGGACGAGATCATCCACCGCTACTTTTCCCGTGGCTACTTGCTCGATCCCTTCTGCCTGGCAGTGGACAAGGGCCTGGCCGAAGGTTTCTACCACTTGGCCGAGATTGCCCCGGACGACTTTTTCAACAGCGAGTACTACAAGACCTATTACCTGCGCAGCGGCGGCGCCCAGGAGAGCTACTACATTGTCGACCTGTGTCCCCAGAGCAAGATTTCTCTGTGCATGTTCCAAGGCTTGAGCGCCGGGCAATTCACTGAGCCACAACTGGCGCTGCAGAAAGCCACCCAAGCCATGGTCCGCGAATTACTGCGCCGTTTCGGCACGAGCGGTGGCCTGACCAAAGTGATCAGCGACGACGCCTTCACCCAGACCCAGGCCCATCAGCAGATTGAAGCCGCGTTCATGGAATTTGGCAGCGGCGTATTGACCGTTCGTGAACGTGAGATCGCCCACTTGATCCTGCGCGGGCATTCGGTGAAATCCACCGCGCAAGTGCTAGGCATTTCGCCGGAAACCGTGCGCATGCATCGTAAGAATCTGTACACCAAGCTGGCGATCAATTCCCAGGCCGAGCTGTTTGCGCTGTTTATCGAATGGCTGACCTGCAGTGGCGCCATGGCCCGCAGTTGAACCACTCAGGCAATCGGTGGGAACTTTGCCAGGAAATAACCGCCTGAATCCGGTAGGCTCACCCTTTTCATTCAAGGAGTTACTTCCCATGGCCAAAGCCACCGCCCGTCACATCCTCGTTTCCACTGAAGACAAGTGCAACGAACTCAAGGCCCAAATCGAAGGCGGCGCCGATTTCGCAGAGATCGCCAAAGCCAACTCCAGCTGCCCGTCCAGCCGCGACGGCGGCAACCTGGGTTCGTTCGGTCCAGGCCAGATGGTCAAGGAATTCGACACTGTCGTCTTCAGCGCCCCGGTCAACACCGTGCAAGGCCCTGTGAAAACCCAGTTCGGCTACCACCTGCTGGAAGTCACCAGCCGCCAGGACTGATCCAGTCCGCGCTGATGCTTTAAACAACGGCCCGCCTTTTGGTGGGCCGTTGTGCATGTGATGACTGGCGACGCTGATGCCGTTAGCGTACAAATCCCTTTTCTACTTCACACGGCGTTCAAGGCTGACAATGCGATTGGCTTTTTCCTACATTTTGAGTTCGACCCTGGCCCTGCTGCTGGCCAGCACCGCCGTGATCGCGGCACCTCAACCGTACCTGACTGTGTACGGCGAACCGGCCAAATACCCCGCCGGCTTTACCCATTTTGACTATGCCAACCCGAACGCCCCCAAGGGCGGCAGCCTGCGCCGCTCGGCCATCGAGATCGGGCGCTTTGACCACGTGTTGCCCTATATCGACAAAGGCATCGGTGTTTCCCAGGTCGACGGCTGGCTGTATGCGCCCCTGGCCCAGCGTTCCCTGGACGAGCCCTACACCGTTTACGGCCTGGTGGCCGAAAAGATGGAGCGCGCCGACGACGGCCTGTCGCTGCGTTTTTTCCTCAACCCCAAGGCTCGCTTTGCCGACGGCAAAGCCATCACCGCCGAAGATGTGCGCTACAGCTTCGACCTGCTGATGACCCAAGGCAGCCTGCGCTTTCGCACGCTGTTTGCCGACGTCAAGCACGTCGAAGTCGAGGGCGAACGCCAGGTGCGCTTCGATTTCTCCAGCAATGAAAACCGCACCCTGCCCCTGGACATCGCCACCCTGCCGGTCTTCCCGGAACACTGGTGGAAGACCCGCGACTTCGCCAATGGCGGCGGCTATGAGGCGCCTCTCGGCAGCGGCCCCTATAAAGTCAGCAAGGTCGACTCCGGCAGCACCATCACCTTTACCCGCGACCCGAGCTGGTGGGGCAAGGACCTGCCCGTCAGCCGTGGCCTGTATAACTTCGATCACCTGAGCCTGGAGTACTTCGGCGACACCGAAGTGGCCCGCCAGGTATTGCGCGGCGGTGCCTACGATTTCAACCGCGAGTTTTCCGCCACCGGTTACTCCATCGGCTACAACGGCCCGGCCCTGGATGACGGTCGCCTGCAACGCGCACACCTGGCCAAGGAAATGCCGCAACCGGCCCAGGGTTATGTGTTCAATGTGCAAAAACCGATGTTCAAGGACCGCCGCGTGCGCCAGGCCCTGGCAATGCTGTGGGACTTCGAATGGGCCAACCGACAGATGATGCGCAACATGTACATCCGCCAGCAGAGCTTCTTCTCCAACAGCCCGCTGGCGGCCAGCCAGCCGCCGACCCCGGAAGAACTGGCGATTCTTGAACCCTTGCGCGGCCAGGTGCCGGACGAAGTGTTCACCCAGGTGTTCAAGGCGCCGGTCACCGACGGCAGCGGCATGATCCGCGACAAGCAATTGCAGGCCCTGGCCTTGCTGGAGGAAGCCGGCTGGAAACCGGACGGCGATAAACTGGTGAATGCCGAGGGCGAACCGCTGGAATTCACTTTCCTTAATGCGCAAAGCGGCATGGAACGCCTGCTACTGCCGTACAAGCGCAACCTGGCGCAAATCGGTATCACCCTGAATATCCGTCGTATCGACTCCTCCCAGTATGTGAACCGCGTGATGGCACGGGACTACGACATGATCGTCACCGGTTTTCCGGTCACCACCTCGCCCGGTATGGAGCTCTACAACTACTTCGGCTCGGCCGCCGCGTTCGATCCCGGCGCCAACAACTATATGGTGCTCAAGGACCCGGCCGTCGACAGCCTGATCAAGGGACTGGTCAAGGCCGACAACCAGGCGCAGATGCTCACCTACGCCCACGCGCTGGACCGGGTGCTGCAATGGAATTACCTGTGGATTCCCAACTACTACCCGCCCGGCACGTCCGCCGCGTGGTGGAACCGCTTCGGCCGCCCGGCCATCGAGGCGAAAAACGACGAAGCCCTGGAAACCTGGTGGGAAATCAGCCCCACGCCCCTGACCAACGAACAAATGAACGCTGAGTTGAAAAAACGCGGAGGTGCGCGCTGATGTTTGCCTATATCGTGCGGCGCCTGCTGCTGATCATCCCGACGCTGGTGATCATCCTGCTGGTGAATTTCGTGATCGTACAAGCGGCCCCCGGCGGCCCGGTGGAGCAAGCCATTGCTCACTTGCAAGGCATTGGCGGCGGTAGCGTCGGTGGTTCCTCCGGCGAAGGCATCAGCGGCGGCTCCCGCGCCAGCCGTGGCCTGGACCCGAAGTTGATCGCGGACATCGAAAAACAATACGGCTTCGACAAGCCGGCACCGGAACGCCTGTGGCTGATGCTCAAGAGCTACGCGCAGCTGGACTTTGGTAACAGCTTCTTTCGCGGCAAGACGGTGATTGACCTGATCCTGGAAAAGATGCCGGTGACCATCTCCCTCGGCCTGTGGGCCACGCTGATCACCTACCTGGTGTCGATCCCCTTGGGGATTCGCAAGGCGGTGCGCCATGGCAGCAGCTTTGATGTGTGGAGCAGCACCGCGATTGTCATCGGCTATGCGATGCCCGCGTTCCTGTTTGCGATGTTCCTGATCGTGGTGTTTGCCGGCGGTACCTCGCTGAACTGGTTCCCGGTGCGCGGGCTGGTGTCGGAGAACTTCGAAGACCTCAGCACCGTGGGCAAGATTGCCGACTATTTCTGGCACCTCGTATTGCCGGTCACCTCGCTGGTCATCGGTGGGTTTGCCACGCTGACCATCCTCACCAAGAACTCGTTCTTGAATGAAATCACGCGCCAGTATGTGGTGACCGCCCGTGCCAAGGGCCTGAGCGAACGGCGCGTGTTGTACGGCCATGTGTTCCGTAACGCGATGTTGCTGGTGATCTCGGGGATTCCCCAGGCGTTTATCGCCGTGTTCTTCGCCGGTTCCCTGCTGATCGAGGTGATCTTCTCCCTCGATGGCCTGGGCCGCATGAGCTACGAAGCCGCCGTCTCCCGCGATTACCCGGTGGTCTTTGGTTCGTTGTTTATCTTCACCTTGTTCGGCCTCTTGATAAAACTCATCGGTGACCTCTGCTACACCCTGGTGGACCCGCGTATCGACTTCGCCGCGAGGAACGCCTGATGCTTAACCTGTCTCCCGTGGCGCGCCGCCGTTTCGAACGCTTCAAGAAAAACCGCCGTGGCTGGTGGTCGCTGTG
>NZ_JACARN010000175.1:0-304 GCF_013386605.1 Pseudomonas sp. IPO3749
ATGCGACGGCGGCTGTCGTCCACCTCCGCCGGCACCGCGTGCAGGCTGATGGCGACGCGGGCGCAGGCGGTGTCCAGCAGGCTCACGGACTTGTCCGGCAACTGGCGCGCCGGGATATAGCGGTGGGACAGCTTCACCGAGGCTTCCAGGGCTTCGTCGAGGATCTGCACCTGGTGGTGTTTCTCCATGGTCGACGCCACGCCACGCATCATCAGCAACGCCTTGTCTTCCGACGGCTCGGCCACCTGCACCACTTGGAAACGGCGGGTCAGGGCCGGGTCTTTCTCAATGTGCTTCTTGTACT
>NZ_JACARN010000022.1:0-106385 GCF_013386605.1 Pseudomonas sp. IPO3749
GCCCCAGCGCCGTCGCCAACGCATCAAACCCCGCCCGCAACAACTGATCATCCCCCGACGTATTGCAGATGCTCGCCCGAATAAACTGTGGCACCGCCGTTTGCCCCACGGCAAACGCCTCGGCGGTGGCGATCAGGTAATTATTCTGCTTGAGCTCCGCCTCGATTTCCGACGCCCGCCACGGCTCCGGCACTTCGATCCAGAAATGCGGGCTATTGAGATGGGTGCGATATTCCAGACCGGCCAGCAGGTCGCGGACCAAGGCCTTACGCCGGCTGATCTCGTTGATCTGTTGGCGCAACAGGTACTCCGCCGTGCCATTTTCGATCCACTGGGTGGCAAGCTCTAGAGTGACAGGCGTGGCCATCCAACACGTTGAACGCAGGGCGGCCGAAATACGGCTGACCAACGCCGGTGGCGCATGCACATAACCCACACGCAGCCCGGCCGACACGGCTTTGCTCAGGCTACTGATCAAAATCGTACGCTCGGGGGCGAAATGGCTGAGGGGCGGCGGCCGGTCTTCAACCAGTACACCGTGGGCTTCGTCCTCAAGAATCAGCAAGTTGTGCTCACGACAGACTTTGACCAAGGCTTCGCGGCGCGCCACCGAAAGCACCGCCGTGGTCGGGTTCTGGATCGTCGGCGTGCAGTACAGCGCTGAAACCCGGTGATTTCGACAGACTTCGTCCAGCGCGCTCGGCAGCACGCCCTCTTCGTCCATCTCCAGGCCGATCAACCGGATACCCAGCATCCGCGCAGCGGTAATCAGGCCCGGATACGTCAGTTGCTCGGTGACCACGGTATCGCCGGCCCGTAACAGCGCCATCATCGAACACAGCAAGCCATGCTGGCCGCCATTGACGCAGATGACCTGCTCGGGGATCGGGTGAAAGTCACGCTGCACCAGCCATTGCGCGCCCGCTTCACGGTAACGCGGCAAGCCGGCGTCCGGGGTGTAGGCGCTGATGTCCTGGAGGAATTTGGCGTTGGTCGACAGGGTCTGGAAGCTCTGGGCCAGGAACACGGTTTCCTGACCGGGGATGTGCATATTGCGGCTCATGTCGAAGTACTGGCGCGGTTCTTCGCTGAAGTTGCGAAAACCTTCATCGCGCTGGCGCTCCATCCCACGCTTGCGCACGAAGGTGCCGTCACCGACTCGCGCCACCACCAGCCCCAGGCGTTCCAGCTCGCCGTAGGCCCGGCTGATGGTGCCGATCGTCACACCCAGGTTGTCGGAAAGCACCCGATGGGGCGGCAGTTTTCGTCCTGGTTCAATCAAGCCTTCGAGGATGCCCCGCTCCATGACATCGGACAGGCGCTTGTACTTCACGCCCTGACCGTTGGACAACCCCTCACGCATAATTGACACCATGTCAATATTTGTTTTGACAGCCATCTTTCGCCCTAATAGTGTGCTTTTACGGGTTCAATCGCCGAATTTTACAACTCATTACAAGCTCAATATAGAGTTCAATTCCGGCTCAGGGAAGCAATAAACGATGCCAATGTCCGCCGTTCTCGAAAACACCGCCAAGACCAAAACCCAAAAACAGTGGTTGGCCGGGCTGATCACCAGCGTGATGTTCCTGATCGTGTGCCTGAGTTGGGGCACCACCTGGCTGGGGATCAAGATTGCGGTGGAGAGCGTGCCGCCACTGACGTCCGCCGGCCTGCGTTTCCTGATCGCCTTCCCGCTGTTCCTGTGTTTTGCCATGGTACGTCGCGAGCCGATCCTGTTTCCCCGTGAGAGCCGCTGGTTCTTCGTGTTCGTGACCCTGTCCTACTTCAGCGTGCCCTACTACCTGCTCAACTACGGCGAAATGCATGTCTCGTCCGGCCTGACCGCGCTGCTGTTCAGTTGCATGCCGGTGTTCATTCTGATTTTCTCCGCGTTGTTCCTGCGCGAGCGCATCTACTTTTCCCAGGTGGTTGGCATCGGCATCGGTTTCGGCAGCCTCTACATGATCATCAAGAGCCAGGGCCTGCACCTGGACCACGCGGAGTTCTTCGGCGTGCTGGCGATCCTCACCGCCGCGATCATGCATGCCCTGTGCTACGTGATTACCAAGCAGAAAGGCAGCGCCATCAGCGTGATCACCTACAACACCCTGCCCATCGGCATTGCCGGGCTGATGCTGTTCGTCGCCGGTCTGTGGTTTGAAACGCCGACCTTCGAAACCATCACCCTGCGCTCCTGGGGCGCGCTGTTCTACCTGGGCCTGGTGGCTTCGGTGGGCGGGTTCATCGTGTACTTCATGCTGCTCAAGCGCTTGAGCCCGATCATCCTGTCGTTCGTGTTCATCATCTTCCCGGTGTTCGCGGTGATCATCGGCGCCTGGTACGAAGGCGTGTCGATTTCCCGCGACCTGATGCTGTACTCGGCCATCCTGCTGGCCGGTTTTGCGATTACCAAGTTGCCGGTTGAAAAACTCCTGGCCAAGAAAAATTGACCCTTGCCCTGCCCCATCAACTTCAGCCACGCGAGAGAAACATGGACGTCCTCCGCCCCAAAGCCCTGGAACAGATCTACGCCCACGCCAGCCGCAGCTACCCCGAGGAATGCTGTGGTTTTGTCTTCGCCGACGGCAGCGTGTACCTGGGCAGCAATATCCAGAATGAACTGCACCACAAGAACCCCGAGATGTACGCGCGCAGCGCGGCCAACGGCTACACCTTCTCGGTGGCCGATACGTTGCTGATGAACAAGGCGTTTCGCAGCGACAACCCGGTGGTGGTGATCTACCACTCCCACCCCGACGTGGGTGCCTATTTCAGCGATGAAGACCAGGACAAGGCGCTGTTCATGGGCGAGCCGATCTACCCCGTCAGCTATCTGGTGGTCGACGTTCGCCAGGGCCAGACCCTGGGCTCCAAGCTGTTTGCCTGGGATGGCAAGCATTTCGCCCTTCAACCTTTCAACGACCTGCACACGGAGTTGTCCATGAACGCTGTCTCTTTCCCCGACATTCTGGTTCGCGTGGCCAAGCTGCCGGAATCGACCCTCGAGGGCACCGGATCGACATTGCGCGAAGTCATTGAAAACCTCTGCAGCAGTCACCCACAGTTGCGTCCGCACCTGTTTCACGAGAAGAACAACCAGCTCAAGGAGCACTTCCTGTTTACCGCCGAGGAAGAGCTGGTTGGCGCGGATGACCTACTGCCCGAGAAAGCCAGAATCGAGGTGCTGCTGGCCACGTCCGGTGGCATGGACGTCGACGCGCTGAGCAACGAAGAAGTACAACGCTACGTGCGCCACATCACCCTGCCGGGCGTAGGTCGCGAAGGTCAGTTGAACCTCAAGAAAGCCAAGGTGCTGATCATCGGCACCGGCGGCCTGGGCTCGCCGATCAGCCTGTACCTGGCGGCTGCCGGCGTCGGCACCCTGGGGCTGGTGGACTTCGATGTGGTCGAAAGCAGCAACCTGCAACGCCAGATCGTCCACGGCAACAGTACGTTGGGCCTGCCCAAAGTCGAATCTGCCAAGCAGCGCCTGCAAGACCTCAACCGCCATATCCAGATCAACGCCCACGACACAGCGCTGAACGCCGACAACGCCCTGGAACTGGTAGGCGCCTATGACCTGGTGATCGACGGCACCGACAATTTCGACACCCGCTACCGGGTCAACGACGCCTGCGTGCAACTGGGCAAGCCGTTGGTGTACGGCGCGATCTACCGCTTCGACGGGCAGATCAGCGTGCTCAACTATAAAGGCGGGCCGTGCTACCGCTGCCTGTTCCCCAGCGCGCCGCCCGCAGAACTCGCGCCTAATTGCAGCGCCGGTGGCGTGATCGGCGTGCTGCCCGGTGTGGTCGGTATGATCCAGGCCACCGAGGCGATCAAGTTATTGATCGGCATTGGTGAACCGTTATCCGGCCGCTTGATGCGCTTCGATGCGCTGGCGATGAAGTTCAGCGAAATCCGCTTCAAGCGCCGCGCCGACTGCCCGTGCTGCTCCGAAGCGCGGCACAGTGAAACCCTGGCCCCCGCAGTTTGCGCCGATGCCGTGCCCAGCCAGCCCTCGCTGGCCGAAGAGCGCTACATCAAGCCGCAGGTACTCAAGCAAGTACTCGAACACCCCAGCAGCGCAGACGTGTTGCTGGATGTGCGCGACGCCAGCGAACTGGAAGTGTGCAAATTGCCGGGCGTGGTGCATATCCCCCTGGCCGAACTGGACGGCCACCTCGACAGCCTCAGCCGGGACAACACCCACTACCTGATCTGCTACGCCGGCACCCGTGCGGAGCAAGCCGCCAGTACCTTGCTGGCCGCCGGTTTCGCCAATACCAAGGTCCTGCAGGGTGGCATGAAGCATTGGGTTCGCGACGTCGAACCCGACATGCCGTTGTATTGAGCCGGGGGCTGAATGATGTTGCATAACTCCATCCTCGACGTGATCGGCCAAACGCCGATCGTGCGCCTGGCGCAGTTTTCCGAAGACCTCGGTATCGAGGTCTACGCCAAGCTCGAATCCCTCAACCCCGGCGGCAGCCACAAGGCGCGCATCGCCCTGGGCATGATCCTCGACGCCGAGCGCCGGGGCGTGCTGATCCGTGATTCCGGACAAACCATCATCGAACCCAGCGGCGGCAACACCGGCATCGGCCTGGTGATGGCCGGCAATGTGCTGGGCTACAAAGTGGTGCTGGTGATCCCCGACAACTACAGCCCCGAAAAACAGAAGCTGCTGCGTTTATATGGGGCCAAGGTGGTGCTGTCGGACAGCCGCCTGGGCAACAATTCCCACGGCGAAAAGTGCATGGAACTGCAGTTGGAAAACCCCAGCTACGTGATGCTCAACCAGCAGCGCAACGGCGCCAACCCGCAGACCCATCGCGACACCACCGCACCGGAAATCCTGCGTGCCTTCGGTGAGCAACGCGCCGACTACTTTGTCAGCGGCATCGGCACCGGAGGGCATATCACCGGCATCGGTGAAACCCTCAAAGCCGCTTGGCCGCAGCTGCGCGTCATGGGCGTGGAACCGGAAGAATGCGACCTGCTGAAAAACCAGCACGCACCGCATCACATCCAGGGCCTGTCGATCGGCCTGATCCCGAGCATTCTCAACCTGGACGTGATCGACGGCATGCTCAAGGTCTCGCGCCAGGACTGCATCGACATGATGAAACGCATCATGCGCACCGACGCGATCAGTCTGGGCCTGTCGTCCGCCGCCAACATGGTGGCCATCGCCAAGCTCGCCCCCGAACTGCCGCCCGAAACGGTGGTGCTGACCATGGTCTACGACAATGCCGACAGCTACCTGCCCAGTTTCGAATAAACGGGTTTCCAGCCAACCAGAATGCAGGGGTGCCTCCATGGGCGGTTTTATCGACATGCAACAGTTGCACGATGAGTTGATCACTCACCTCATCAAAACCCTTACGCCCCTACAGATGAAGCAGCTGGAACCGCATCTGGCGCCCCTGATCCAGAATGCTGCCCAGGCGGTAGCCGAAGACCTGATCGCCTACGCCTACCGTGATCCGGCCTCACGCGGGCGCGGCGAGTTGATCCTGGAGTCCTACGCCTCGTTCAAGGCAGTGCTGTATTACCGCCTGGCACATCTGGTGTGGAATTTCCCCGACCAGACCAACGGGGTGTTTTCACGCATTGCCCTCAAGCTGAGTAATCAAGGCAAGGTGCTTTCCGGTGCCGAGATTCACCCGGCGGCGCGCATCGGCCGACGCTTCGTGCTGGACCACGGCTACGGCACGGTGATCGGCGAAACCTGCGAAATTGGCAACGACTGTTACATCCTCTGCGGCGTGACCTTGGGCGCCCGTGGCATCGCCAACAACCCCGACGGCAAGCGCCACCCGCGCCTGGGCAACAATGTCGAGGTCGGCTCCGGTGCCCGCGTGCTGGGCTATGTGCTGATTGGCGACAACGTGTTTATCAGCCCGTCCTGCGTGATCACCCAGGACGTCCCCGCCGGCACCAAAGTGAAGGTGGTGAACCAGATCCAGCTGCAAAAAAACGATGAATCGGACCACAGCAACTACCTCGGTGCCTTCGCCCTGGATGAGCGTTTGCATGTGGTGGGCGAGATCAACGCCAGCCATAAGGTGACCGTGCTGGACGCCGATTTCCATCCCTTGGCGGGGCTGATGCTGGAGCCCACGGTCAAGGAGCGCCACCACCTGCAATTTCGCTTGCATCGCGTCGAGTCGGGCAGCCATTTGCCACGCTTGCCGCTGAACCTGAAAGTCTGCGGCCCGGAATTTGAAATCACCCTGCTCTCGCCCCCAGGCTTGAGTGCAATGGTGCGTTCCCTGCTGCAAGCCAGCCCACTGATCGTCGGAGGTTGAACATGTCCGTGCACACCATGGAAACCCTGGCGCTGTTCGACAGCGCGCCCTACCAGAACGCCTTCAGCGCCCGGGTGATTGCCGTCAGCGAACACGGCATCGCCCTGGAGCACACCTTGTTCTACCCCACGGGCGGCGGCCAGCCAGGTGACACGGGGCACCTCACACTCGCGGACGGTACGCGGGTCGACGTGACCGGCACGGTGCGCGACCCGGTGCTGCGCTCGATCATCTGGCACCAGGTGGAACACTGCCCCGCGCAGCTGACGGCCGGGGTACAGGTGGATGCCGGCCTCGATTGGGAGCGGCGCTACCAACACATGAAAATGCACACCTGCCTGCACCTGCTGTGTTCGATCATCGATGCGCCGGTCACCGGATGCAGCATCAGCGCGGACAAGGGCCGGCTGGATTTCGACCTGCCCGAAATGACCCTCGACAAAGACAGCATCACCCGCGACCTCAATGCGCTGATCGAACAGGCTCACCCGGTGAAAACCCTGTCGATGCCGGCTACGGAGTATGCAACGTTGCTGCAGATCACCCGCACACAGGCCGTGGCGCCACCCGTGATTCAAGGCTCGGTCAGGGTGATTGAAATCGCTGGCATTGATATCCAGCCGTGCGGGGGCACCCATGTGATCAACACCGAAGAAATCGGCCGGGTGTTCTGCGAGAAGATCGAGAAAAAGAGTAAGCACAACCGCCGGGTGATCCTGCGATTCGAGTGAAGGCGATCCAATGTGGGAGCCAGCTCCCACATTGACCGCGTCGTCTGCTAGATCACGAACAAGTCCACAAACCGGTTGACCGGCGTGGCTTCAAGCCGTGCCTGATCCTTGCACAGCGCAAAAATCTCGGCACTGCGCTGTCCCGTAAACCGTGTGGTCAGGTTGGCCTTGAACTTGTCTTCCAGCAACGGAATGCCCTCGACGCGACGCCGACGATGGCCAATCGGGTACTCCACCGCCACCTGCTCGGTGCTGCTGCCATCCTTGAAGAACACCTGCACCGCATTGGCGATGGAGCGTTTGTCGGCCTCCAGGTATTCGCGGCTGTAGCGTGGGTCTTCGACGATGACCATTTTGTCGCGCAACTGATCGATGATCGGGTGGGCGGCGTGGAATTCATCTTCGTACTGCTCGGCCACCAGATTGCCGAATGCCAACGGCACGGCGGTCATGTATTGCAGGCAATGGTCGCGGTCGGCGGCGTTGGCCAATTGGCCGACTTTGGAAATGATGCGGATCGCTGATTCATGGGTAGTGATCACGATGCGCTCGATTTCCTGCAGGCGGTCTTTCACCCAGGGGTGCAAGGTCACCGCTGCTTCACAGGCCGTTTGGGCATGGAACTCGGCCGGGAAGCTGATCTTGAACAGCACGTTTTCCATCACATAGGTGCCGTAGGGCTGGGACAGGCTGAACGCGCGCTTGTCCTCCGGCTTGAGCGCCAGGTCCTTGTTGGTGTGGCTGAACAGCACATCGTAGAAACCCCACTGCGGCGCGCTCAATACCCCAGGAATGCCCATCTCGCCACGCAAGGCGATATCCGCCAGGCGCACGCCCCGACTCGACGCATCTCCCGCCGCCCAGGACTTGCGCGAACCGGCATTCGGCGCATGCCGGTAAGTGCGCAACGCCTGCCCATCGACAAACGCATGGGACAGCGCCGCCAGCAACTGCTCACGGTTGGCACCCATCAACTTGGCGGTGACCGCCGTGGAGGCGACTTTGACCAGCAGCACATGGTCGAGCCCTACCCGGTTGAAGGAGTTTTCCAGGGCAATCACACCCTGGATTTCGTGGGCCATGATCATCGCTTCCAGCACCGCGCGCACGGTCAGCGGCGCGTCGCCATTGGCCACGCGCTTCTGCGACAGGTGATCGGCCACGGCGAGAATGCCGCCGAGGTTGTCCGAGGGGTGGCCCCATTCGGCAGCGAGCCAGGTGTCGTTGTAGTCAAGCCAACGCACGATGCAACCGATGTCCCACGCGGCCTTGACCGGGTCCAAGCGAAACGATGTGCCCGGCACGCGTGCGCCAAACGGCACCACCGTACCCTCGACAATCGGCCCCAGGTGCTTGGTGCACTCGGGAAAGCGCAGGGCCAGCAGGCCACAGCCCAAGGTGTCCATCAGGCAGTTGCGGGCGGTGTCCAAAGCATCCCGGGAGTCGATCCGGTAGTTGAGGACATAATCAGCAATGTCCTGCAGGACCTGATCGTAGTCCGGGCGGTTGTTCTGGTCGACGTTGGCGCTCATGGCAGTACTCCAAAAAGGGGTTGGGGTCAGTCCTCGGGCTCACGGTTGCTGGGAGCAGATCTAAGGTGTCTGCTTGAAATAGAGATCTCCCACAGGGGTCCAGATTGGACCTTAGAAGGCGTCACCTGGCACGCGCACGAAACCCTCCATCAGCACCCGTGCACTGCGGCTCATGATGGCTTTTTTCACCGCCCATTCGCCGTCGACCTGGCTGGCTTCAGCGCCGACGCGCAAGGTGCCGGAAGGGTGCCCGAAGCGCACCGCATTGCGTTCAATACCACCCGCCGCCAGGTTGACCAAGGTCCCGGAAATCGCCGCCGCCGTGCCAATCGCCACCGCAGCGGTGCCCATCATCGCGTGGTGCAACTTGCCCATGGACAGTGCGCGCACCAGCAGGTCGACATCACCGGCCTTGATCGCCTTGCCACTCGACGCCACGTAGTCCGCAGGTCTGGCCACGAACGCCACCTTCGGCGTGTGCTGGCGCTGGGCGGCTTCGTCCAGGTGTTTGATCAGGCCCATGCGCAATGCGCCATAGGCCCGCACGGTTTCAAACATGGCCAGGGCCTTGGGGTCGCTGTTGATCGCGCCTTGCAGCTCGGTGCCGGTGTAGCCGAGGTCTTCGGCGTTGATGAAGATCGTCGGAATGCCGGCGTTGATCAGCGTGGCCTTGAAGGTGCCGACGCCGGGCACTTCCAGGTCGTCGACCAGGTTGCCGGTGGGGAACATCGAACCACCGCCGCCCTCTTCTTCCGCTGCCGGGTCCATGAATTCCAACTGCACTTCGGCGGCCGGGAAGGTCACGCCGTCCAGTTCAAAATCACCGGTTTCCTGCACCGCACCGTCGGTGATCGGCACATGAGCGATGATGGTTTTGCCGATATTGGCCTGCCACACGCGCACCACAGCCACGCCGTTGTGCGGAACGCGGGCCGGGTCGACCAGGCCAGCGCTGATGGCAAAGGAACCGACCGCCGCCGACAGGTTGCCGCAGTTGCCGCTCCAATCCACGAACGGCTTGTCGATGGAGACCTGGCCAAACAGGTAGTCCACGTCATGCTCGGCACGGGTACTTTTGGCCAGGATCACCGTCTTGCTGGTGCTGGAAGTGGCGCCGCCCATGCCGTCGATCTGTTTGTCGTAAGGGTCGGGACTGCCGATCACCCGTAACAGCAAGGCGTCGCGCGCGGCACCCGGCACCTGCGCCGACTGGGGCAGGTCCTTGAGGCTGAAAAACACGCCTTTGCTGGTGCCGCCACGCATGTAGGTGGCGGGGATCTTGATTTGCGCTACGTGTGCCATGGTGTCCTCTCAGGCCGTCGCCGCCGATTCCAGGAAGTCCTGGGCAAAACGTTGCAACACGCCGCCCGCCTCGTAGATCGACACTTCTTCGGCGGTGTCCAAGCGGCAGGTCACCGGCACTTCGACACGCTCGCCATTCTTGCGGTTGATCACCAGCGTCAATTGCGCACGCGGGGTGCGTGCACCGACCACGTCATAGGTTTCGCTGCCGTCGATCTTCAGGGTGTTGCGGTCGGTGCCCGGCAGGAACTCCAGGGGCAACACGCCCATGCCCACCAGGTTGGTGCGGTGGATGCGCTCGAACCCTTCGGCGGCAATCGCCTCCACCCCGGCCAGGCGCACGCCCTTGGCGGCCCAGTCGCGGGACGAGCCTTGGCCGTAGTCGGCGCCGGCAATAATGATCAGCGGCTGCTTGCGCTCCATGTAGGTCTCGATGGCTTCCCACATCCGCGTGACCTGGCCTTCGGGCTCGATACGCGCCAGGGAACCCTGCTTGACCTTGCCGTTTTCAACCACCATTTCGTTGAACAGTTTCGGGTTGGCAAAGGTCGCGCGCTGCGCGGTCAAATGGTCGCCACGGTGAGTCGCGTAGGAGTTGAAGTCCACCTCCGGCAAGCCCATTTTCGCCAGGTATTCGCCGGCGGCGCTGTCGAGCATGATTGCGTTGGACGGCGACAGGTGGTCAGTGGTGATGTTGTCGGGCAGCACCGCCAGCGGGCGCATGCCCTTGAGCGGACGAGCACCGGCCAGCGCGCCTTCCCAGTAAGGCGGGCGGCGGATGTAAGTGCTTTGGGGGCGCCAGTCATACAGCGGCGCGACTTTCGGGCCGGTGTCTTCGTGGATGGCGAACATCGGGATATACACCGCGCGGAACTGCTCCGGCTTGACCGAGGCCTTGACCACCGCGTCGATCTCTTCGTCGCTCGGCCAGATGTCCTGCAGGCGGATTTCCTTGCCGTTGGCGTCCAGGCCAAGCACGTCTTTTTCGATGTCGAAACGGATGGTGCCGGCAATCGCGTAGGCCACTACCAGCGGCGGCGACGCCAGAAACGCTTGCTTGGCGTACGGGTGGATACGCCCGTCGAAGTTGCGGTTGCCCGACAGCACGGCGGTGGCGTACAGGTCGCGGTCAATGATTTCCTGCTGGATCACCGGGTCGAGCGCGCCGGACATGCCGTTGCAGGTGGTGCAGGCAAATGCAACCACGCCAAAGCCCAGTTGCTCCAGCTCGGTGGTCAGCCCAGCTTCGTCGAGGTACATGGCCACGGTTTTCGAGCCGGGTGCCAGGGAGGATTTGACCCAAGGTTTACGCGTCAGCTCCAGTTTGTTGGCGTTGCGCGCCAAGAGGCCGGCGGCAATCACGTTGCGTGGGTTACTGGTGTTGGTGCAACTGGTGATGGCGGCGATGATCACCGCGCCGTCGGGCATTTGCCCCGGCACTTCGTCCCACTGGCCGGAGATGCCCTTGGACGCCAGGTCGCTGGTGGCAACACGGGCATGCGGGTTGCTCGGGCCGGCCATGTTGCGCACGACGCTGGACAGGTCGAAGGTGAGGCCGCGCTCGTATCGCGCGCCTTTGAGGTCATCTGCCCACAGGCCGGTGTGGCGGGCATATTGCTCAACCAGGGTGACTTGTTCGTCTTCACGGCCAGTGAGTTTCAGGTAAGCGATAGTTTGCTGGTCGATATAGAACATCGCCGCGGTGGCGCCGTATTCCGGGGCCATGTTGGAGATGGTCGCGCGGTCGCCGAGGGTCAGTGCCGAAGCGCCTTCGCCGAAGAACTCCAGCCAGGCGCCGACCACTTTCTGTTTACGCAGGAACTCAGTCAGCGCCAGCACCATGTCGGTGGCAGTGATACCCGGCAGCAGCTTGCCGGTGAGTTCCACGCCGACGCTTTCCGGCAGGCGCATCCAGGAGGCGCGGCCGAGCATTACGCTCTCGGCTTCCAGGCCGCCGACGCCAATGGCGATCACGCCCAGGGCGTCCACGTGCGGAGTATGGCTGTCAGTGCCGACGCAGGTGTCCGGGAACGCAACGCCGTCACGCACCTGGATCACCGGGGACATTTTCTCCAGGTTGATCTGGTGCATGATGCCGTTGCCCGGCGGGATCACGTCAACGTTCTTGAAAGCCTTTTTGGTCCACTCGATAAAGTGGAAACGGTCTTCATTGCGACGGTCTTCGATGGCACGGTTTTTCTCGAACGCGTCCGGGTCGAAACCACCGGCTTCGACGGCCAGGGAGTGGTCGACGATCAGTTGGGTCGGCACCACCGGGTTCACCTGGGCCGGGTCGCCGCCTTGCTGGGCGATGGCATCACGCAGGCCGGCGAGGTCGACCAGGGCGGTCTGGCCGAGAATGTCATGGCACACCACACGCGCCGGGAACCACGGGAAATCGAGGTCGCGCTTGCGTTCGATCAACTGGCTGAGGGACGCGTTGAGGGTGGCCGGGTCGCAGCGACGCACCAGGTTTTCCGCGAGCACGCGGGAGGTGTAAGGCAAGGTGGCGTAGGCGCCGGGGGTGATTGCTTCAACTGCCGCGCGGGCGTCGAAGTAATCCAGGCGGCTGCCGGGGAGCGGTTTGCGAAATTCAGTGTTCATCGTCAGGACTCGGTCACGGTGGTTGCAAAAGGAGCCCACGGATCCTGGGAGAGAATGCGATCAAAAGGTGGGAGCGGGCTTGCTCGCGAAGGCGGTTTAACCGTCGTCATGTGTGTTGAATGACACACCGCTTTCGCGAGCAAGCCCGCTCCCACATTTCTGATCCGGTTTCACCCCGGGATCAGCGGTTTCTCCATTCAGCGACGTTCGATTGGCACGAACTTGCGCTGCTCTACGCCGGTGTATTCGGCGCTTGGACGGATGATGCGGTTGTTGGCGCGCTGTTCAAACACATGCGCGGCCCAGCCAGTCAGGCGCGAGCACACGAAGATCGGCGTGAACAGCTTGGTCGGGATGCCCATGAAGTGGTACGCCGAGGCATGGTAGAAGTCGGCGTTGGGGAACAGTTTCTTCTGCTCCCACATGGTCTTGTCGATGGCTTCGGAGACCGGGAACAGCACCGTGTCGCCTACTTCGTCAGCGAGTTTTTTCGACCAGCCCTTGATCACCTCATTACGCGGGTCGCTGTCTTTGTAGATCGCGTGGCCGAAGCCCATGATCTTGTCTTTGCGCGCCAGCATGCCGAGGGTGCCTTCGACTGCTTCTTCAGCGGACGAGAAGCGCTCGATCATTTCCATCGCTGCTTCGTTGGCACCGCCATGCAGCGGGCCACGCAGGGAGCCGATGGCGGCGGTAACGCAGGAATACAGGTCGGACAGGGTCGAAGCACACACCCGCGCCGTGAAGGTCGAGGCGTTGAATTCGTGTTCCGCGTAGAGGATCAACGAAACGTTCATGACCTTGACGTGCAACTCGCTCGGCTTCTTGCCATGCAGCAAATGCAGGAAGTGGCCACCGATGGAAGGCTCGTCGGTCACGCAATCGATGCGCTTGCCGTCGTGGCTGAAGCGATACCAGTAGCACATGATCGCCGGGAAGGCGGCCAGCAGGCGGTCGGTGACGTCGCGTTGCACGCTGAAGTCTTGCTCGGGCTCGATATTGCCCAGGAACGAGCAACCAGTGCGCATCACGTCCATCGGGTGGGCGTCGGCGGGGATGCGTTCCAGCACTTCTTTCAGCGCTTGCGGCAGGTCGCGCAGCTTGCTCAGCTTGGCGCTGTAGGCAGCCAGTTCGGTCTTGGTCGGCAATTCGCCGTACAGCAGCAGGTAGGCGACTTCTTCAAACTGCGCATCGGCGGCCAGTTCGCGCACGTCATAGCCGCGATAGGTCAGGCCGGCGCCTGCTTGGCCCACGGTGGACAATGCGGTCTGCCCGGCCACCTGGCCACGCAGGCCGGCACCACTCAGTACTTTTGCTTCAGCCATGTCGGTTCTCCAATCTTGAATTTATTAGGGAGGCTGTTCTTTACTTCTTGGCTGCGAACAGCGCGTCGAGCTTCTGCTCGAAGGTGTGGTAGTCGATGCGATCGTACAGCTCCATGCGGGTTTGCATGGTGTCGATCACGTTCTGTTGGGTGCCGTCGCGACGGATCGCGGTGTAGACGTTTTCGGCGGCCTTGTTCATGGCGCGGAAAGCCGAGAGCGGGTACAGCACGATGGAAACATCGGCCGATTTCAATTGTTCGGTGGTGTACAGCGGCGTAGCGCCGAACTCGGTGATGTTGGCCAGGATCGGGGCCTTCACACGGGAGGCGAACAGCTTGTACATCTCAAGTTCGGTGATGGCTTCCGGGAACACCATGTCGGCGCCGGCTTCGATGCAGGCGGCGGCGCGTTCCAGGGCGGACTCCAGACCTTCCACCGCCAGGGCATCGGTGCGCGCCATGATCACGAAGCTGTCATCGGTGCGCGCATCCACGGCGGCCTTGATGCGGTCGACCATTTCCTGCTGGGACACGATTTCCTTGTTCGGACGGTGACCGCAGCGCTTGGCGCCGACCTGGTCTTCGATATGGATCGCCGCCGCGCCGAACTTGATCATCGACTTGACCGTGCGCGCCACGTTGAACGCCGAGGAGCCGAAACCGGTGTCCACATCCACCAGCAGCGGCAGGTCGCAGACGTCAGTGATGCGGCGCACGTCAGTCAGCACGTCATCCAGGCCAGTAATCCCCAGGTCCGGCACGCCGAGGGAACCGGCAGCCACACCGCCACCCGACAGATAGATCGCCTTGAAACCGGCGCGCTTGGCCAGCAGCGCGTGGTTGGCATTGATCGCACCGACCACCTGCAAAGGCTGCTCGCTGGCGACCGCGTCACGGAAACGCTGGCCGGGAGTCGTCTTGTTATTGGAACTCATCATTCACCTCGTGATTGGGCAGTGCCGTCGGGGAAGTGACGGGCAATGTTGCGTTTGGATGCGCCGATATGCCGGCGCATCAACAGTTCGGCCAGTTCACCGTCACGATCGGCAATCGCGTCAAGGATGCGGTGGTGCTCGGCAAAGGCCTGGCGTGGACGATTGGGGGTGGCGGAGAACTGGATGCGGTACATGCGCACCAGCTGGTACAACTCGCCGCAGAGCATTTGGGTCAGGGTGCGGTTGCCGGCGCCTTGAATGATCCGGTAATGAAAATCGAAGTCGCCCTCCTGCTGGTAATAACCGAGGCCAGCCTGGAAGGCTTCGTCGCGCTCATGGGTGTGCAGCACCTGGCGCAGTTCTTCGATTTCCGCGTCGGTCATGCGCTCGGCGGCCAGGCGACAGGCCATGCCTTCGAGGGATTCGCGAATTTCATAAAGTTCGATCAGCTCGGCATGGCTCAACGAAACCACACGCGCGCCGACATGCGGCACGCGCACCAGCAGGCGCTGGCCTTCCAGGCGGTGGATCGCCTCGCGCAGCGGGCCACGGCTGATGCCATAGGTGCGCGCCAGTTCCGGCTCGGAGATCTTGCTGCCGGGGGCGATCTCGCCCTTGACGATGGCGGCCTGGATACGCCGGAAGACGTTCTCGGACATGGTCTGGGAATCGTCTTGCGCCACCACTGGGGATTCCAGTTGATCCAGCATATTGTCGACACCTTTAAAAGCAATGCCGCAAAAACTAGCCAATCAGCCCTGGATAGTCAAAGAATAAATACACATTGTCGACAATCGTCTAATAACCAGGGTTGCACCCTATCAGGGCATGGCCGCCTGCCAGCGCTGGCGCCAAAAAAGCATCATGTTAGAATGCCCGCCACTTTTGCCTGACATCGCGAGATGAAACGGCGCACGAGGGAGCTTGCGCAGTAATGCCAGTCGCCTTGAATTGAACATCGCACTGCACCGCCTCGGGATTTATGAGACTCAAGCCCTTCCTTCTATTGATTTGCCTGTTATCCGCACCGGGCCTTGGCGTCGCCGCCGAGAAGACCGTGTACGGCCTCAACGAATACGCCCAATTGGCCGGTATCGACCTGGAAGTCGCCGCCAAACTGGACACCGGTGCCAAGACCGCCTCCCTCAGTGCCCGTGATATCAAGCGCTTCAAGCGCAACGGCGAATCCTGGGTGCGCTTCTACCTGGCCATCGACACCGCCCATTCCCACCCCATCGAACGCCCCCTGGCCCGCGTCAGCAAGATCAAGCGCCGCGCCGGTGACTACGACCCCGATGAGGACAAGAACTACACCGCCCGTCCGGTGATTGCCCTGGATATCTGCATGGGCACCGCTTTACGCAGCATCGAAGTGAACTTGACTGACCGCAGCGCATTCCAATACCCGCTGCTGATCGGCTCCGAAGCGCTGAAACGCTTTGATGCGCTGGTCGACCCCAGTCTTAAATACGCAACAGGCAAACCCGCCTGCGCCGCCGACGCTCATACCGCCGAGTAAACCGAATGCGCTCTCTGACACTGCACCTGAAAATCCTGATCGCCATCCTGGTGGTGCTGGGTATTTCGGTCACCGCCTACCAGATCTTCGTGCTGGGCATCCCCGTCACCGAGGACGCCACCGACGACTTGTGGAACATCGACGCCAAGGTCGAGTTCGTCGCCAACCCGAAAGACCCGGTGAAGATCCAGATGTTCGTGCCGCCCTTGAGCCGCGACTTCGTCAGCCTCAACGAGAGCTTTATTTCGAACAACTACGGCGTGAGCGTCAACCGCACCGACGGCAACCGCAAGGTGACCTGGTCGGCACGCCGCGCCAAGGGTAACCAGACCCTGTATTACCGCCTGGTCCTCACCAAGCGTTACAGCGGCGAAAAGGTCAAGGTCAAGGGCCCGACCTTCCGCGACAGCATTGCCGTGGAAGGCCCGGAAAAAATCGCCGCTGAAGCCTTGCTGGCGCCGATCCGCCAGCACTCGGCCGACGTCGAGACCTTTATCAGCGAAGCCATCAAGCGCACCAACAACCTCAATGACGACAATGTGAAGCTGCTGCTGGCGGGCGATCCGTCCACGCCGCACAAGGCCAAGATCGTCGAATTGCTGCTGTCCATCGCCCATGTGCCGGTGGAGAAGGTCCACACCATCCGCCTGGTGGCCGATCAGCCGCAAACCCCGGAACTCTGGCTGCGCAGTTTCAACGGCAATGACTGGTTGTACTTCAACCCGGAAACCGGCGAACAAGGTTTGCCCACCGACCGCCTGCTGTGGTGGACCGGTGATGAAAACCTGATCACCGTCGACGGCGGCAAAAAGGCCATGGTGACCTTCAGCCTGAACAACAGCGAGATGAATGCGATCCGCCTGGCCAAGCTGACGGACGAGAACACCGACGCCAACTTCCTCGAATACTCGCTGTACGGCCTGCCGCTGCAAACCCAGCAGACGTTCATGATCATGGTGATGATCCCGATTGGCGTACTGGTGATCCTGATCCTGCGCAACCTGATCGGCCTGCAGACCCTGGGCACGTTCACGCCGGTGCTGATCGCCCTGGCGTTCCGCGAGACGCAACTGGGCTTCGGGATTGTGCTGTTCACGATTATCACGGCGCTGGGGCTGTCCCTCAGGTCGTACCTGGAACACTTGAAATTGCAGATGCTGCCGAGGCTGTCGGTGGTGCTGACCTTCGTGGTAGTGCTGATCGCGGCCATCAGCCTGTTCAGCCATAAGCTGGGGCTGGAGCGTGGGTTGTCGGTGGCGCTGTTCCCGATGGTGATCTTGACCATGACCATCGAACGCCTGTCGATCACCTGGGAAGAACGCGGCGCCAACCATGCGCTGAAAGTCGCGATTGGTACGCTGTTCGCCGCATCGCTGGCGCACATCATCATGAGCGTGCCCGAGCTGATCTACTTCGTGTTCACCTTCCCGGCGATCCTGCTGATCCTGGTGGGCTTCATGCTGGCCATGGGTCGTTATCGCGGCTACCGCCTGACCGAGCTGGTGCGTTTCAAGGCATTCTTGAAGGCTGATAAGTAATGTTCGGTTTCTGGAAGACCTGGAAGGCCCTGGAAGCGCGAGGGATCATGGGCATCAACCGGCGTAATGCCGACTACGTGCTCAAGTACAACAAGCGCAGCCTGTACCCGATCGTGGATGACAAGATCATCACCAAGGAGCGCGCCCTCGCCGCCGGTATTCATGTGCCGGAGATGTACGGGGTGATTTCCACCGAAAAGGAAATCGACAAACTCGACGATATCATCGGCGGGCGCAGCGACTTCGTGATCAAGCCAGCCCAGGGCGCCGGCGGTGACGGCATCCTGGTGGTGGCGGACCGCTTTGAAGGGCGCTATCGCACGGTGTCCGGCAAGATCATCAGCCATGAAGAGATCGAGCATCAGATTTCCAGCATCCTCACTGGCCTGTACTCACTGGGCGGCCACCGCGACCGTGCGTTGATCGAATACCGCGTGGTGCCTGACCAGATTTTCAAGAGCATCAGCTATGAAGGCGTGCCGGACATTCGCATCATCGTGTTGATGGGCTATCCGGTCATGGCCATGCTGCGCTTGCCGACGCGCCAGTCGGGCGGCAAGGCCAACCTGCACCAGGGCGCCATCGGCGTGGGCGTGGACCTGGCGACCGGCCTGACCTTGCGCGGCACCTGGCTGAACAACATCATCACCAAACACCCCGACACCACCAACGCGGTGGACGGCGTGCAACTGCCTAACTGGGACGGTTTCATGAAGCTCGCGGCGGGCTGCTACGAGCTGTGCGGGCTGGGTTACATCGGCGTGGACATGGTGCTGGACCAGGAGAAAGGCCCGCTGATTCTTGAGTTGAATGCGCGACCGGGGCTGAATATCCAGATTGCCAACGACTGCGGCCTGACCCTGCGAACGCATGCGGTGGAAGCACGGCTGGAAGCACTGAAAGCCGCTGGCGTCACGGAAACGCCGGAGGAGCGGGTGAAGTTTGTGCAGGAAATGTTTGGGCATATTCCGCCCGTCGAAGGTTAACGCGACTTTTCATCGCCCTATCCCCGACATCCCCTCTAGGAGCAAATCCTACAGGGGACTACAATCCCCTCCCCCGCGCCAATGGCTGATCCACCCCGCATGTCGACCTGCTCTGTATACCCACTGCCTTACCAGGCCAACCCCGCTGCGTATTTTGCGGCGATCCGCCATGCGCCAGGCGCGGTGCTGCTGGACAGCGGACGACCGGCAGCCGAGCGCGGGCGTTATGACCTGCTGAGCGCCTGGCCACGAGCGACATTGACGGTATCGCCCGACGAAAGCGGTGTTGATTTCCTGCAACGCTTGCGGGCAAATCTTACGGAGTTGGGCAAGGCGGATCTGCCTGCTGGCTATGAGCTGCCGTTTGCGGGTGGGCTGATCGGTTACCTGAGCTATGACTTTGGTCGCCATCTTGAGCACATGCCCCACCTTGCCGCAGACGATTTGCACCTGCCAGACGCGCGGTTCGGGTTATATGCCTGGGCATTGATCAGTGACCATAAGGCGCAGACCAGCCAACTTGTATTTCATCCGGCACTGGCCGAGAGCGAACAGCGGCGCTTGATCACTCTGTTCGGCCAGCCAGTCGCCCACCACGCGGCGACCTTCAAGCTTGACGGCCCCATGGCAGCGGACCTCACCGCCGAGGCCTATCGCCAGGCTATCGTGCGCATCCAGGACTACATCCAGGCCGGCGACTGCTACCAGGTCAACTTTGCCCAGCGCTTCCGCGCGTCGTGTGCGGGCGATCCCTGGGTTGCCTACTGCGCCCTGCGCGAAGCCTGCCCGACGCCATTCTCCGGGTTCCAGAGCCTGCCGGACGACGGCGCGGTGCTGAGCCTGTCGCCCGAGCGCTTCGTGCATATCAGCGAGCGCCGCGTCGAAACCCGGCCGATCAAAGGCACCCGCCCCCGCGGCCTGACGCCCGAAGAAGACGCTGCCAACGCCGCCGAACTGCTGGCCAGCCCCAAGGACCGCGCCGAGAACCTGATGATCGTCGACCTGCTGCGCAACGACCTCGGCCGCACTTGCCGCACCGGCTCGGTGAGCGTGCCGGAGCTGTTCAGCCTGGAAAGCTACCCCAACGTGCACCACCTGGTGAGCAGCGTCATCGGAGAACTGGCCGATGGCAAAGACGCCCTCGACCTGATCGCCGGCAGCTTCCCCGGCGGCTCCATCACGGGCGCACCGAAGATCCGCGCGATGCAGATCATCGACGAACTGGAGCCGACGCGACGCGGGTTGTACTGCGGGTCGCTGGTGTATCTGGACGTGCGGGGCGAGATGGACAGCTCCATCGCCATTCGCAGTTTGCTGGTCAAGGATGGGCAGGTGTGCTGCTGGGGCGGTGGCGGGATTGTGGCGGATTCGCAGTGGGAGGCGGAGTATCAGGAGTCGCTGACGAAGGTGCGGGTGTTGTTACAAACTCTGGAAAACCTGTAGCCCCACGCCCCTCCTGGCTCTGCAACGTAGGGGCAGGCAGCAAGAAAGATCCTGATTCAGAACGCGTGTGGACGGTGAGTGAACTGGAAGATAGCGTCCAGCTCCGACCGCCCAACCGCCGTTTGTGAGGGATCACATGAAGCGTCTGCTTACTCGTCAGAAATTGTTTCCGAGATTGAATCTCAACCCAATCACACCTATCATCTCCCAAATTGGGAGGTTGCAGCGATGCGAATAATCGCTCTCTCTACCTTGCGGATATTCTGGGAAAGCTACTCAGCTTATTCCGACGCCAAAACACCTCTTGTCGAGCTGTATCGCCATATGGAAAAGGCGAATTACCCAACGCCGCAAGCGCTCAAAGCAGAGCTTAGAACGGCAAGCATTCTTAAAAGCGGCAGGGTTGTCTTCAACGTGGGCGGCAACAAGTATCGAGTGATCATGGCGATCGACTATCAGCGACAGCTTGGGTTTATACGTTTCGTGGGGACTCATGCCCAGTACGATCAGATCAACGCGGAGACCGTGTGATGAACATCAAACCTATACATTCCCATGAGGATCTAACCGCTGCGCTTGCGCGCGTGGAGCAGATATGGGGAGCGGAAATCGGCTCTCCCGAGGGTGACGAACTGGAAATCCTCGCCATTCTCATCGAGAAATACGAGGCCGAGCATTTTCCAATGCCTCCTTCAGATCCAGTGGAGGCAATCAAATTCCGCATGGAACAACTGGGCATGACCGCCCGCGACCTGGAGCCCTTTATCGGCACCAGTGGGCGGGTGTCAGAAGTGTTGAACCATAAGCGCAAGTTGAGTCTGTCGATGATCAAGCGGCTGCATGAAGGCTTGCGTATTCCTTATGAGCGCTTACTGGCTGGCATCTGAGATTTGCGGCGTCTGTGAAGGCCCCATCGCGGGCAAGCCCGGCTCCTACAATTGATCGGGTTCACACCGCCCAGAGGTGGGAGCTGGCTTGCCTGCGAAGAGGCCATCCACCGCACTGAAAAACTTACAGGCTCAACGCCCGATTCGACGCCTTGATGAACTCTTTTTTCAAGTCCTCAAAGGTATGCACCGCCGGGAACTGCGGGAACTCGCGGATCACGTTCTCCGGCGCATGGAACAGAATCCCACGGTCGGCTTCGCCCAACATGGTGGTGTCGTTGTAGGAATCGCCGGCGGCGATCACCCGGTAGTAAAGGGTCTTGAAGGCCAATACCGACTGGCGCTTCGGGTCTTTCTGGCGCAGTTGGTAACTGACCACGCGATCGGTTTCGTCGGTGATCAGGCGGTGGCACAGCAAGGTCGGGAAACCCAGTTGGCGCATCAGCGGCTGGGAGAATTCATAGAAGGTGTCGGACAGGATCACCACCTGGAAGCGCTCGCGCAGCCAGTTGACGAACTCGATGGCGCCGTCCAGCGGCTTGAGGGTCGCGATGACTGCCTGGATGTCGGCGAGCTTGAGCCCGTGTTCGTCGAGGATACGTAGGCGCTGCTTCATCAGCACGTCGTAGTCGGGAATGTCCCGGGTGGTGGCCCGCAGGGATTCAATACCGGTTTTTTCGGCGAAGGCGATCCAGATTTCCGGAACCAGCACCCCTTCCAGGTCGAGACAGGCAATTTCCACAAGACACTCCCATTGTTGATGTTGTCGGTTGAGCGAGCAAAAGGACTGCCAAACTCTAGCGATTCAAGCTCGCCGCCGCAACGCAGAGCGGATTTTGATACCATCGCTCCCCTATAGAGCGCTCAGCGCCACTGACCTGTAGGAACCGTCCTGATGAACCAAGCCTTCAACGTCGCTGAACTCGCCGCGACTTACGCCAATAAATCTGCCCAGGATATTCTCAAGCTGGCGTTCAGCCAGTTCGGTGATGACCTGTGGATTTCCTTCAGCGGCGCCGAGGACGTGGTGCTGGTGGACATGGCCTGGAAGCTGAACAAGAACGTCAAGGTGTTCAGCCTCGACACCGGCCGCCTGCACCCGGAGACCTACCGGTTCATCGAGCAGGTACGCGAGTTCTACAAGATCGACATCGAGCTGATCTCGCCAGACCAGAGCAAGCTGGAACCCTTCGTCAAAGAAAAAGGCCTGTTCAGCTTCTACAAGGACGGCCATGGCGAATGCTGTGGTGTACGCAAGATCGAACCGCTGCGCCGCAAGCTCTCCGGCGTCAGCGCCTGGGCCACCGGCCAGCGCCGCGACCAGAGCCCCGGCACCCGCAGCCAGGTGGCGGCGCTGGAAATCGACACAGCCTTCTCCACCCCGGAACGCACCCTGTACAAGTTCAACCCGCTGGCACAGATGAGCAGCGAGGAAGTCTGGGGTTACATCCGTATGCTGGAGTTGCCGTACAACAGCCTGCATGAGCGCGGCTTTATCAGCATCGGCTGCGAGCCCTGCACCCGCCCGGTGCTGCCGAACCAGCACGAACGCGAAGGCCGCTGGTGGTGGGAAGAAGCCACGCAGAAGGAATGCGGGCTGCATGCGGGGAATATCATCAGCAAGGCATGATCCTCGATCTGTACACAAGAATGTCACCATTAGTGCCATTCTTGTGTGCACTTATAAAATTACGCACCGAAAAGTTACATTCTTCCCCGCCTCACTGCCCTCGCTGTTTTGCACACTCCTCACCCAACAAAATAAATAGCTGTTCAAACGGTCAATTTATATCGCTTTGAATTCAGCTAGTTATTTCCGACACCTATAAAAACGAAATTACCTACAGCTTTCATAGATCAAAAACTGGCACGCAAGTGGCTTGAGGTGAAATGCGCTTTGTATACAATAAATACAAAACCTACATACACTTTGCCATCTGCGGCTTGGCTGCCGATGCGCTGGAGCCTGCCGGAATGCGTACAAGCCTCTCGAATAACATCGCACTGGATCTGCCCTCCTCCCTGAAGCCCGAAGCCATCGAGCCCGGTCCGCTGGTGCTCAGCCCACGGCTGCACAACAAGGACCTGGCACCCACCAAGGTCGAAGGCCGTCGCTGGGGGCGCTACAGCATCTTTGCGCTGTGGACCAATGACGTGCACAACATCGCCAACTACTCCTTCGCCATTGGCTTGTATGCCTTGGGCCTGGGCGGCTGGCAGATTCTGCTGTCCTTAGGGATTGGCGCGGCGCTGGTGTACTTCTTCATGAACCTGTCGGGCTACATGGGCCAGAAGACCGGTGTGCCTTTCCCGGTGATCAGCCGTATCAGCTTCGGCATTCATGGCGCGCAGATTCCGGCGCTGATCCGAGCGGTGATTGCGATTGCCTGGTTCGGTATCCAGACCTACCTGGCCTCGGTAGTTTTCCGCGTGCTTTTGACGGCCATTCATCCGGGGTTTGCCGACTACGACCACAATTCGATCCTCGGCCTGTCGTCGCTCGGCTGGGCCTGTTTTGTGGCGATCTGGCTGGTGCAATTGGTGATCCTGGCCTACGGCATGGAGATGGTGCGACGCTACGAAGGCTTCGCCGGGCCGGTGATTCTGCTGACGGTGGCGTCGTTGGCCGGTTGGATGTATTTCCAGACCGGCGGCAACATCGCCTGGTCGATCCGCGAACCGCTGAGCGGCGGCGAGATGTGGCGCAATATCTTTGCCGGTGGCGCGCTGTGGCTGGCGATCTACGGCACGCTGATCCTCAACTTCTGCGACTTCGCCCGCTCTTCGCCGTGCCGCAAGACCATCCAGGTCGGCAACTTCTGGGGCTTGCCGGTGAATATCCTGGTGTTTGCCGCGATCACCGTACTGCTGTGCGGTGGGCAATTCCAGCTCAATGGCCGGGTGATCGAAAGCCCCACTGAAATCATCGCGGCTATCCCGAATACCTTCTTCCTGGTGCTGGGTTGCCTGGCGTTCCTGATCGTCACCGTGGCCGTGAACATCATGGCCAACTTCGTCGCACCGGCCTTTGTGCTGAGCAACCTGGCGCCCAAGTACCTGAACTTCCGCCGCGCTGGGTTGATCAGCGCCACCGTGGCAGTGTTGATCCTGCCGTGGAACCTCTACAACAGCCCGTTGGTGATCGTGTATTTCCTTTCCGGCCTGGGCGCCCTGCTGGGGCCGTTGTATGGCGTGATCATGGTCGATTACTGGTTGATCCGTAAAAGCCGGGTGGACGTGTTGCAGCTGTATAGCGAAGACCCGAACGGCGTTTATTACTACAGCCGTGGGGTCAATCTGCGCGCAGTGGCGGCGTTCATTCCCGCAGCGGTGATTGCCATTCTCCTGGCGCTGCTGCCCGGTTTTGCCAGCGTGTCACCGTTTTCCTGGATGTTTGGCGCCGGTATTGCAGGGGTGCTGTACCTGCTGATCGCCAAGCGTCAGCCGTTCTACGCCGATGTCAGCGGCGAAAGCATTGCAGTCGATAACGTCAGTCATTAATCAAGGACATTCCATGCGTATCCTCGTGGTCAACGTCAACACCACCGAATCCATCACTGAAACCATCGCCCAGCAGGCACGCGCCGTGGCTGCGCCCGGCACTGAGATTGTCGGGCTCACACCCTATTTCGGCGCGGAGTCGGTGGAGGGCAACTTTGAAAGCTACCTGGCGGCCATCGCGGTGATGGACCGGGTGATGGCTTACGACCAGCCGTTCGACGCGGTGATCCAGGCCGGCTACGGGGAGCATGGCCGTGAAGGCTTGCAGGAATTGCTCAACGTACCGGTGGTGGATATCACCGAAGCCGCCGCCAGCACCGCAATGTTCCTGGGCCACGCTTACTCGGTGGTGACCACCCTGGACCGCACCGTGCCGTTGATCGAAGACCGCCTGAAACTGGCCGGCCTGTACCAGCGTTGCGCCTCGGTACGGGCCAGTGGCATGGCGGTGCTGGAGTTGGAAGAAAATCCGTTGGCGGCCATGGAAGCCATCGTGCGCCAGGCCGAACTGGCCATCAGCGAAGACAAGGCCGAGGTAATCTGCCTGGGCTGTGGTGGCATGGCGGGGCTGGATGAGCAGATTCGCCAGCGCACCGGTGTGCCGGTGGTGGACGGTGTGACCGCCGCCGTGACCATCGCTGAGTCGCTGGTGCGGTTGGGGTTGTCGACGTCGAAGATCAGGACCTATGCGACGCCGAGGCCAAAAAAAATCATCGGTTGGCCGCGTTGAAACGTTGGTTCAACTGCTGCTCGGCAAACTGCTCGATGATGAACTCCACAAACGCGCGGGTCTTGCCGGGCAACAGTTTGTGCTCGGCGTAGTAAATGGAGATGTTGCCGTCGTCGACGTACCAGTCGGGCAGCACCCGCACCACCGCACCACTGTCCAGGAACGGCACGGCCATGGGCATGCTTACCAACGCGATGCCCAGGCCCTGGGCGCTGGCGCAGCAGGCGGCTTCGGAGTCGCTCATGGTCATGCCCGCCTTGAGCACCAGTGGGCTATGTTCACGCTCGGTGCTGGTCAATTGCCAGGAGCGGACGCGGCCGGTTTGCGGTGAGCGGATAAGGATGCCCGCGCAGCGCGCCAAGTCCTCCGGGCTGAATACCGGAGCGCGTTGCGCCAGGTAATCCGGCGAAGCCACCAGTACCCGATGCGCCGGTGCGAGCTTGCGCGCCACGACCCCTTGGGGCAGCTCAAAACCACCGCCGATGGCGGCATCGAAACCTTGGCCGATCAGGTCCACCTGGCGGTTATCGAAATGCCAGTCCGGGCTGATGTCAGGAAAGCGCTGCATGAACGCCCCCAGCAGCGGCACCACATAGCGATTACCAAACACAGTGCCCATGCTGACCTTCAGCGTTCCTACCGGCCGCCCTTCGGCGCTGGCCAGGTTGGCCACCGCATTCTGGATGGTGGTGAGACTGCCGCTGACCTCTTCCAGGAACAGTTTTCCGGCTTCGGTCAGGGTGAGACGCCGAGTGCTACGCTGGAACAACCTGACACCCAGGCGCGCCTCCAGCTTGGCGACACTTTTGCCGACGGCGGCCGGGGTCAGGCTCAGGTGCCGCGCAGCCTCCGCAAAGCTACCGCCTTCGGCGCTGCGCACGAAGCATTCGATACTGCCAAAGCTTTCCATATCGACCCACTCTAAACTTTTGGTTTACACAGACTATAGCAATCACGGTCTACCGGGAGGGGCTGGCGAGGTCGATACTCGGTTCCAACAACAAGGCATCCCGCCTTGAACAGCTAGGAGATCGACATGACCACACAGAACCTCAGCGGCAAAGTCGCCTTGATTCAAGGCGGTTCTCGCGGCATCGGCGCCGCCATCGTCAAGCGCCTCGCGGCGCAGGGCGCAGCAGTCGCCTTTACCTACGTCAGCTCGGCCGCCAAGGCTGAAGAATTGCAGAACAGCGTGATCAGCGAAGGCGGCAAAGCCCTGGCGATCCACGCCGACAGCGCCGATGCCGGTGCGATCCGCAACGCGGTCAACGCCACGGTCGAAGCCTTTGGCCGCCTGGACATCCTAGTGAACAACGCCGGGGTGCTGGCCATCGCGCCGCTGGAAGACTTCAAGCTGGAAGATTTTGACCAGACCCTGGCGATCAACGTACGCAGCGTGTTTATCGCCACCCAGGAAGCGGCCAAGCATATGGGTGAAGGAGGTCGGGTGATCAACATCGGCAGCACCAATGCCGAGCGCATGCCGTTTGGCGGTGGTGGCCCGTATGCCATGAGCAAGGCGGCGCTGGTGGGGCTGACCAAGGGCCTGGCGCGGGACCTAGGGCCTCGAGGTATTACGATCAACAACGTGCAGCCTGGGCCGGTGGATACCGACATGAACCCGGCGAACAGTGATTTTGCCGAGAGTTTGATTGGGTTGATGGCGGTGGGTCGGTATGGGCATGTCGAGGAAATTGCCAGCTTTGTGGCTTACCTGGCAGGGCCGGAAGCGGGCTACATCACCGGTGCAAGCTTGACCATTGATGGTGGCTTCAGCGCATAACGAATGTGGGAGCTGGCTTGCCTGCGATAGCGATCTTGAGATCGCCATCGCAGGCAAGCCAGCTCCCACATTTTTTTGACCGCGTTTTTTCAGCGCAGGGGCGGCAGGCCATAGGCTGCCAGATCGAAGTCCGCGAGCTTGCGGATGATCTGGTCGGCGTGGTGGTACTTGCTGTCGGCCATGGCTTCGTCCGGCACGGCGATGGCGGTCATGTGTGCAGCCTTGGCCGCGGTGACGCCAAACGGTGAGTCTTCGAACACCAGGCAATCCTCGGGCGCAACGCCCAGGCGGCGGGCGGCGGTGAGGAAGATGTCCGGCGCGGGTTTGGCGGCGCCGACTTCCGGGTCGTCAGCGGTGACGATGGTGTCGAACAGGCCAAACCATTCGCGGTGCAAGGTGGTCTTGTGACCAAACGAATTGCGCGACGAACTGGTGCCCACGGCAATCGGGATATTGTGCGCCTTCAAGTGCCGCACCAAGGCTTCAGCGCCGGGCATGCCCAGGGCCTTTGGGAAGCGCTCGCTCATCAGCGGCTCACGGATCGTCAGGAACTCGGCGGGCGTGATCGGCAGGTCCAACGCCTTCACCACGTAGTCAGCCAGATCCTGGGCACCGCGCCCGATGATGTGCTGCTTGATGCCCCAATCGTAGGTGCGGCCATAGCGTTCGGCGATGATCTGCGTGACTTCGGTGTAGATGCCTTCAGTGTCCAGCAACAACCCGTCCATATCGAAAATCACAGCCTTGATCGGGACAGCAGTACGTGGTGCATTCATCACAACAGATCCTTGGGGGGAAGGACTAAAAGGATTCAGCACAATAGCGGTACGAGTCCCATACAGACAACCTCCACGACTTTGTATCGCTTCGATTCGCTGCTTGATGGCCCTTCAAATCAGTGCCCAATACCTGGCAACAGTTTTACCGATCGGCATTCTCGGAGACCGTCTACGGTTTGTGAGGGCAACGCGAGCTGCCACTGACTCGCGTCAGAAAATACCCCTTGCAAACCTTATAAAAGACTTATTAATCTCCAATGAACTCCATCCACTGGACCCGAAAATCCGTGAAGCAACTGCTTCGGCTGCATACCTATCATCAGCAACAGGTACGCGATGCTGTGTCAGCGCTTGAGCGCATGCCCGATGCCGCCAACGTCAAGGCATTGGTTGATTACCCCCGTGGTTATCGCTTGCGCGTGGGTAATTATCGAGTTCTTTTCGATTGGGATCGCGATATCCATGTGGTCAGCATTGAAGAGGTCAAGAAGCGTGACGAACGAACCTACTGCCGTACAGATCATCCACAATACGGAGGGCAAGCCAGCCTTTGTGGTGATTCCCTATGAACATTACCTGGCCCAGCAGAAGGATCCAAATCTGATTCCCCATGCGGTGGTAAGCCGCTTGGTGGATGGGGCAACCCCCATCCGCGCCTGGCGCGAACACCTGAGCCTGACCCAGGAGGAAGTCGCCAAACGCCTGGGCATTTCCCAATCTGCATTTGCCCAACAAGAGTCGGTGAATAAACCTCGCCGTGCAACGCGGGAAAAAATTGCCAGGGCATTTGGCATCAACGCCAGTCAATTGGAGCTATAGAGCGCTACTCTGGAAAATCCGCCCCTTCAGTCACTGAAGCCCACGCATTAAAGTCCTTGCTCAAGGCTTCCACCTTGGTCCGCGCATTGGCCAGCGCTGCCTTGCCCAGCAGCAAACGCAGTGGCGGTTGGTCGGCCTCCACGGCATTGACGATGGCAATCGCCGCACGCATCGGGTCACCCGCTTGTTTGCCGTCGATGCTGCGCAACAACGCCGTGCGCGCGCCAGCGGTGGCGTGGTAATCGGCAATCGCGTGAGGCGCTTCGTTGGCGGAACGCCCAGCCCAGTCGGTGCGGAAACCGCTCGGTTCCACCAACAGCACCTTGATGCCCAGCGGCGCGACCTCCTGGGACAACGACTCGGAAATCGCCTCCACCGCAAACTTGCTGGCGTTGTAGAAGCTCAGTGTCGGGTAGGCCATGATCCCGCCCACAGACGACACATTCACCACGGTACCGGAACGCCGCGCACGCATGCCCGGCAGCGCGGCGCGGGTGACATCGCTGAGGCCCCAGACGTTGATCTCGAACATGCGGCGCACTTCGTCCAACTCGCTCTCTTCGAACGAACCGAAGTAACCGATGCCAGCATTGTTGACCAGCACATCGATATGCCCGAAGTGATCTTCGGCGGCTTTCACCGCCTCACGGACCTGGGCCGGGTCGGTCACGTCCAACGCCAGCACCAAGGCGTGGTCGGCGTAGTCGGCAACGATGTCCTGCACCTGTTGCGGGTCGCGGGCGGTGACGACGGTCGGGTAGCCGAGGCTGAGGGTGTGCAACGCCAGGTAGCGACCGAAACCGGTGGAGCAGCCGGTGATAAACCAGACAGGTTTTGCATTGGATGAAGTCATGAAAGCCAATCCTCTGAATGAACGAACCACCCCAGTATCAGCGCCGCCTCACTCTCCCAGTAGAGGCCGAATCTGCATGCCCCTTCGAGCCAAACTTCACAATGCCCGCAAGCGTTACGTACAGGCTTGAGACAGCTTCACTGGTGAAGAATCAGATTCCCTCATTCCCTTCACAGACGCCCCCATGTCCGAAGCCTTCGAAGTCCCCAGCCCTCACGAAAAACACATCGAACACACCACCGAACACGCCCACGGCCGTGGCGACAATTTCGCCAGCCGCATCGCCGTGATGACCGCCCTCATGGCCACCCTCGGCGCCATGCTCAGCTACCAGGCCGGTTCCACCGAAAGCGAAGCGGCGATGGACAAGAACAACGCCGCCATCTTCAAGACCGAAGCCGCCAACCAGTGGAATTACTATCAGGCCAAATCCAGCCGGCAAAACCTCGCGGAACTGGCCACCCACATTCCCGGTGTGGACGCGGTGCATTACAAGGAAGAAATCGAGCGCTACAAGAGCCAGAAGGAAGACGTGCGCAAACAGGCCGAGAAGCTTGAAGCCACGTCAAAGCAATGGGATGAAAAATCAGAGCAGGCGCTGCACCAGCATCATCGCTGGGCCCAGGCGATGACCGCGATCCAGATCGCGATTTCGTTGGCGGCGATTACCTTGCTGACGCGGCGGGAGTGGTTGAAGCGGATGTCGTATGCAGCAGCTGGTGTGGCGGTTGTGTTGGGTAGCCTGGCCTGGTTGCATATCTAGCAAATTCCCTTGGGCCCCCTGCCTCCACCGCTATATAGTAAAAGGAATAACGTTACCCAAGGAGATAGCGGTGTCCGCACAACCCAAAGAAGCCGTGGGCGCCGCCTACAGCATCGACTCCATGCGCTACGCCCAGGCCATGACCTGGCAAGCCATCGAACAACTCGCCCAACGTGTCCGCCCCGGCATGCGCGAATCCGAAGCCCGCGACCTGGGCAAGCAAGTCCTCGCCGACCTCGACATGCAGCGCATCTGGCACCCACTGCTGGTGCGCTTTGGCGCCAACACCCTCAAGACCTTCAAACAACGCTCCGACGGCGACCCGGTGCTGGGCGACAACGACATCTTCTTCATCGACATGGGCGCCGTCTGGCAAGGCCACGAAGGCGATGCCGGCGCCACCTTCGCCATCGGCAACGACCCAGACATGCTCGCCTGCGCCAGCGCCGCCAAAGCGCTGTTCGACCGCGTACAAGCCCGCTGGCAAAACGACCAGGTCGTGGGCCTCGAGCTTTACCGCTACGCCGAAGCACAAGCCCAGGCCATGGGCTGGCACCTCAACCTCGACATCAAGGGCCACCGCGTCAGCGACTTCCCCCACGCCATCCACCGCGGCGGCGACCTGGGGGATTTCGAGCACTACCCGAATGCCGGGTTGTGGATCCTCGAAATCCAGATCGCCCATCCGAGCAAACCCTACGGTGCTTTCTACGAAGACCTCCTCGCTTAAGGAACTGCAATGAACCGCTCCACCGAACACCCTGTGCTGTTGTTTTCCTACGGCACGTTGCAAGACAAATCCGTACAACTGGCCAACTTCGGCCGCGAACTGACCGGCCAGCAGGATGCAATGCTGGGTTACTCGCAGAGCTGGGTGGAGATTACTGACCCGGACGTGCTGGCGAGCAGTGGCAAGACGCATCATCCGATTGTGGCGCCGAGTACGCAGGCAGACGCCAGGGTTGAGGGGACGGTGTTTCAGATTACCGAGCAGGAACTGGCGGCGGCTGATGCGTATGAGGTGGCGGATTACAAGCGGGTGGAGGTGGGGTTGGCTTCGGGGTTGAGGGCTTGGGTGTATGTGCGGGCTTGAGGCGATTGACGGAATGGGCGACAGAACGTCGCCCTTGTCTAAAGCAATTCAGGATCTAAAAAAAGCCAGCTGATAACCATGCCGATACTGGATATGAGCGCAACTGTTGTCGGAAAGAGCATCCAGAACTTGAGATGCGTTGGGATTTTTTGAACGTCCTCAACCCGTACCAAACGTCTCCACTGCAGTACTTTGGGAATTAGAATGATGATAGCCATGGCAACGACGCGTGAGGCCCGTCCTTCGAATGGAGCGAAACGAAGGGTTCTCTTGTGCCCGATGACATAGTCGGTGTGCTCCACATAGCTTTCCGCAGCGTCGAGTTTTTTGAACATGGCGAAGAATGTTAGCGGGATACTGAGTAGCATAAGAACTGATGAGAAGAGACCGAGATATAAAAGGGCCATTTATTCTTTCCAGGTTTTATAGATAAATGTACCGCCGACTTCGCCCATAACACTCCCGGCTGAACCTAAAGCTAAGGCGCCCGCAGCGCCGCCTACAATTGCACAGGCCAAGGCCCCGACCCCCGCGGTAGGTATGCCAAAAACAATCGCACAAGCGCCTATGCCGAGAGTGGCACCTGTTGAACCACCTGCGTATGCACCACCAGCGCCGAGCAGGAGCTTGCCCCCTTCAACATATTGCGCTCGTGTGCACTCCTGCTCCCGCTCTATGGTGCACGCCTCTGTAATCTCCAGCGCCGCCGCCCCAACATCCAGTGCAATACCAATATAGGTACCCTTCTTCAAAATCTGTGAAGCCTTGGCGACTCGTTTGACCCTCTCCTCATACCCACGAATTTCTCCGTGGTGCCAGTAACTCTTGCTGGAAATACCCAGCATCTTTTTTATCGATGTTTCGTTTTTCAAACCCGAGCCTAAGCGCGCCATCCCCGAGAGCTGTGTTTCCAACCGTGCAAAAAGCGCTCTGCGTTTAATTAAAAACTCCCCCCGCGCCCCCATGCTGCCCTTCCTCATGTACTCCTTATGCAACTGCTCGACTTCCATGAGGGTCTGCTCGATTTGCGCCAGATGCTTGCTCCATGCGCTGCTGGCACTGCCGATGCCGAGAGAAGCATGGGACATGATGGCCTGCAACTGATCGTAGTTTTTGATCAAAAAGCCATCAATGGAAGAATGCGCCAGCAAGTCATGGTTTATGTTTTGCGCCGAGCGCATCAACTGCGCTTCTTCGGCGGTACACGACGCCGTGCGACTATCCCCGATGATCACTAGCTGCCCCGGCAATACCACGGTGTTACGGATGTGATGGTTGAGGGTGTCAAACTTTGTTTGAGTATGAGGATTGAGAGAAAGACTGAGCTTGAGCAGTGGGTAAGGCTGTGGCCGCTCATTGATAAATGCGTAGGGTCCCTGCATCGCGTGACACCTCCCAGTGAGTGAGGTGCACGACTATAGGAAGGCGTTACAGGTGAGGTAAGACGCGTACTGGGGTGTTTTTAGCGTTTGGGAAATGGACTACTTTAATCAGAGGGCATGCCTACATTTACAAGCTCCATTCAACCAACATTCCCGCCACCCGATTTATGTTGCCTGCCAGATGCGTGCATCACTTGCACACAGTGCTAGCTTTGGCAGTCGAGGTACTTTCACTTCGCCAAACACTGCCTGATTGAGCTTGATTTTCTCCGTTGGCGTAGGGCTCCACCCACGACCCCGAGTTGCAAATATACCTCTCGCATCAATTACCCCATCGACCATCTTGTCGCCGAACAGAGAGTCCCTCATTTCTAACGTTTCTCGTTAGGGCAACGTCCTACAAGCAATCCGGAATGAGCGCCCTCCCATTTCAAAATGCCCGAGACTACAGTCGCCCCGTTGCCCACATGGTGACCGGGTTTGGCGACTCGATGACAGTCAAGACGGAACGCGAACGACGTAATTTTCAAACGTCGTTGTTTCCTACAATTGTCCAATGGAGTCACACAGGAACCAATTCATGGCCCTCACCAGCAACGACAGCGCGACCCCTGCTCTTTTTGTCGACACAACCGTCCCGCTTGAAATCCTCCTCGACGCCGCGACCTATCGACTCCGTGCCGTGACACAGGTGCTTGAGAACCTTGCACTACGTGGTGAGATAAATAGTGATGCGGTTGTACTCAGCGACTTTGCCTTGCTGTGCTCAATCCCGCTGCGCGATGGGTGTGATTTGCTGGATGTCATAGGGCGACGCATGGATATGCCAAGCGCGTGATGCGATAAAGGTGAGATTTCCGAACCCCAGAAACTACAAAACCCCTGGTTTCTCTCGAAACCAGGGGTTTTGTTTACATCGAATTTGGCGGTGAAGGAGAGATTCGAACTCTCGATACAATTTCTTGTATACACACTTTCCAGGCGTGCTCCTTAAGCCACTCGGACACTTCACCGTATCTCGTCAAACCAGTTCAGTCTGTCGAGGCGCGCTAATGTAGTCGAAAGCCTTTCTGATGGCAAAGGTTTTTTTCAGAATTTTCATGCGGTTAGCCGGTTATGCCGATCCACGCCCGGCAAGGGGCGGTGATTGTGCCATTCTCAGGCATCGGCGGGATGGGTCTAGGATGGCGATTGCGCCCTGCTCCAGGCTTTCCCAACGCCTGTGTGCGGGAAAAGTCTGACTGGGTAGTCAGTCACGGCGCTTTACCGGGGCGGGCGTGGTGGGTAACGTCTGCGCATGCACTGCTATTAACAAGCCTTCTATAACAAATCCTACAAGGAACCGCGTCATGAGTGAGTTGATTGCCTACCACCTCGAAGACGGTATCGCGACCCTGACCTTGAGCAACGGCAAGGTGAATGCCATTTCTCCGGCGGTGGTCAGTGCCTTTAATGAAGCGCTGGATCAGGCCGAGAAGGACCGGGCGGTGGTGGTAATCACCGGCACGCCGGGGATTTTGTCGGGGGGTTATGATTTGAAGGTGATGACCGCCGGCCCTAAAGAGGCGATCGGTCTGGTGACGTCCGGTTCGACCTTGGCGCGTCGTCTGTTGTCGCACCCATTCCCGGTGATTGTGGCGTGCCCTGGGCATGCGGTGGCCAAGGGTGCGTTCCTGCTGTTGTCGGCGGATTATCGGATTGGTGTGGAAGGCCCGTTCAGCATTGGCCTGAACGAGGTGGCGATAGGCATGACCATGCACCACGCCGGTATCGAGTTGGCGCGGGATCGTCTGCGTAAGTCGGCCTTCCATCGTTCGGTGATCAATGCCGAGATGTTTGACCCGCAGGGCGCGTTGCAAGCCGGCTTCCTCGACAAGGTGGTAGCACCGGAGGAATTGCATGCGGCGGCGCTGGAGGCGGCGCGTCAGTTGAAGAAGCTGAACATGAATGCCCACAAGCACACCAAGTTGAAGGTGCGTAAAGAGCTGCTGGAAGCCCTGGACGATGCAATCATCCAGGACCAGGGACATATCCTGAGCTAAGCCCTACGCCTGATACACCAGAGCCCGACCTTGAGTCGGGCTTTTTCTTACAAACAAATCCGAATCCTCTTTAGCCGCTCTAGCCTGCCCGTGCCGGTAGATATCGAAACATGCGCTTAAACATCGGCTATCTCCTACCTCTACAGGGGTAATTGCCGAATACAGTGCACATCCGTACACTGCGCCACCTTTTGTCCGGATAGGCCGTGTCGATGCTTTTTTTGCTGCGTATGTTGTTGATGGGCCTGCACTTTATGCTCGCCGGTGTACTGGGCGTGCTGGTCGGTCTGTGTCGGCCATTCAATCCGGACAACAGCCGCCTGTGTGCTCGTCTCTATGCGCTACCGGCCATGTGGATTCTGCGCCTGAACGTGAAAGCCGATGTGGACTCGCTGCGCAACAAGCCTGGCACCTGCGTGATCATCGCCAATCACCAGTCCAACTATGACCTGTTTGTGTTCGGCAACGTGGTGCCTTACCGCACCGTGTGTATCGCCAAGAAAAGCCTGAAATGGGTGCCGCTGTTCGGCCAGTTGTTCTGGCTGGCGGGCAACGTGCTGATCGACCGAGGCAATGCGCACAAGGCGCGCCGCGCGATGCTTACCACGACGCACACTTTGCAGCACGAAGACACGTCGATCTGGGTGTTCCCCGAGGGCACGCGCAATCTGGGCAAAGGTTTGCTGCCGTTCAAGAAAGGCGCGTTCCACATGGCGATTGCGGCCGGTGTGCCGATTGTGCAGGTGTGTGTGAGCAATTACGTCACTCACATGCAGCTCAATCGCTGGAACAGTGGAGATGTGCTCATACGGTCGTTGCCGCCGATTCCTACCACTGGGATGACTGCGGATGACATACCGGCGTTGATGCAGGCGTGTCATGCGCAGATGGATGAATGCATCGCGCAGATGGACCGCGAGTTGCGGGCTAGCTGAAGATTGTCGGGGGGCGCTTCGCACCCCAGCACGAGCAAGCTCGCTCACCACAAAAAGCTTGCCGCTACGACGGAACGCCATTCAGGCTAAGCTGCCCAACACCTGTCCTCCCAATAAGAAGCGATCAGCACCATGGGTAGAGTTGTTGCGGCCGCCGTTTATAGCGCCGGTAAGAAAGTCACGGATATCACCCTCGATGAGGGCGCGGCCTGGGCCGCCAAACCCGACCACTTTGTGTGGATCGGCCTGGAAGAGCCCGACGCCCAGGAACTGGCCAACCTGCAACGCCAGTTCAACCTGCATGAATTGGCCATCGAAGACGCCCTGGAAAAACACAGCCGCCCCAAGCTGGAAACCTTCGGCGATGCGCTGTTTATCGTCACCTATTCACCGGTGCGCGAGAACGGCAAGCTGGAGTTTATCGAGACGCATATCTTCGCCGGCAACGGCTACATCATTACTGCACGCAACGGTCACTCAGCGTCCTACGGCTTTGTGCGCCAGCGCTGTGAGGCGCGGCCACTGTTGCTGGAGCACGGGGAAGATTTCGTACTCTATGCGCTGCTGGATTTCGTCACCGAGAACTACCAGCCGGTGAGCGAAGCGATCCATGCCGAGATCGATGAGCTGGAGCGCAATGTGCTGTGCAGTTCGTTGAGCGAGCGGGATATCCAGAAGATTCACGGCCTGCGTCGCGACGTATTACGGCTCAAGCGTTACGTGGCGCCGATGGTGGAGATCAGCCAGGAGCTACAGAAGCTCAGCTTTCCGTTTATCGACAAGAACATGCGCCCGTACTTCCGTGATGTGCAGATCCACGTGACGCGGCAGATGGAAGACCTGACCACCCTGCGCGACATCGCCAGCCAGACCATAGAGATCGGTGTGCTGCTGGAGGCGTCGCGCCAGAGCGTGGTGCAGCGCAAGTTCGCCGCATGGGCGGCGATCCTGGCGTTCCCCACGGCGGTGGCAGGGATTTACGGGATGAACTTCCAGAACATGCCCGAGCTGCAATGGCACTACGGCTATTTTGCGGTGCTCGGGTTTATCGCGGTGGGTTGCACCAGCCTGTGGGCCAGTTTCAAGCGTTCGGGCTGGCTTTAAACCTGGGCCTCGGGCTTGTGCGCGACAAAACGCATCATCCATTCCGCCACGGTGGCGCCGTGGTGGTCGCGCTCAAGGCTGGCCACGCCGTTTGTATAGACCTTTTCGCCCAACGTCGTCTGAAGAATCTCCAGCAACTCGCGGGAATAGTCGCTGACAAATTCCGGGTGCCCCTGGAAGCACAGCACCTGATCGCCGATGTGGTACGCGGCGAACGGGCAAAAGGCGCTGGAGGCAATGACGGTGGCATTCTCCGGCAGTGTGGTTACCTGATCCTGGTGGCTGATCAGTAGCGTCAGTTCTTCCACTTCCGGGCTCATCCACGGCGTCTTGACATCGAGCTTGTAGTCGTGGATGCCCATGCCCCAGCCCTGGCCGGCGCGTTCGGTCTTGCCGCCGAGCAACAGCGCCAGCAGTTGGTGACCGAAGCAGATGCCAAGCAGCTTGTCGCCGCGCTCGTAACGTTCGAGCAGGTAGGTCTTGAGGGTCTGGATCCACGGGTCGGTGCCAAAGGAGTCGGCCTTGCTGCCGGTCACCAGGTAGGCATCGAATACTTCATCGTCCGGCGGGTACTCGCCGTTCACCACGTTGTACACGACAAACTCGGCGGGAATCGGCTGCTTGGCGAACAGGCGCTTGAACATCTGCCCGTACCCTTGGTATTGATCGATCAAGCCTGGACGCAGGATATCGGTTTCCAGGATACAGACGCGTAGCGACATAAAAAATACCTGACACGGTGATGGGAATATTGCACACCCCAGAGCCTGCCTTGAAATACCCCTTCAAGGCAAGCCCCCTTTAATCACCTGAACGTGTCACCTTGCGCCGCTTTTTCGAGCAGTAACGCCGGTGGCGTGAAGCGTTCGCCATATTGCTCGGCCAAGTAGCGGGCGCGGGCAATGAAGTCGTGCAGTCCATATTGGTTGATGAACTGCAATGCGCCGCCGCTCCAGGCCGCAAAACCAATGCCGAAGATCGACCCCACGTTCGCGTCCGCCGTGGACATCAACACGCCCTCCTCCACACAACGCACGGTCTCTATGGCCTGGATAAACAGCAGGCGGTCGCGCACATCCTGGGGCGAGATACGTTGGTCGGGCCGTTCAAAGCGGCTTTTCAGCTCTGGCCACAGGTATTTCTGCCCGCCGTTGGGATATTCATAGAAACCGCCCCCCGCCGCCTTGCCCACGCGCTTGTATTCGTTGACCAACAGATCGATGACCGCTGTCGCCGGATGTGTCGGCACAGCCTTGCCTTCCGCCTGCAGATCCTTGGCCGTCTGCTGCCTGATATGGCTCATCAGGCTGAGGGACACTTCATCCGATACCGCCAGCGGCCCCACCGGCATGCCGGCCTTGCGCGCCTCAGTCTCGATCATCGGCGCGGCCACGCCCTCACCCAGCATGGCGATGCCTTCGTTGGTGAAGGTACCAAACACCCGCGAAGTGAAGAAGCCACGGCTGTCGTTGACCACAATCGGGGTTTTCTTGATTTGCAGGACGAAATCGAAACCACGGGCCAGGGTTTCGTCGCTGGTACGCGCTCCCTTGATGATTTCCACCAGGGGCATCTTGTCCACCGGGCTGAAGAAGTGCAGGCCGATGAACTTGGCTTGATCCGGCACCGCCGCGGCCAGGCCGCTGATCGGCAAGGTGGAGGTGTTGGAGGCAATCACGGCGTCGGTGCCGACCACGTGTTGCGCGGCGGCTGAGACCTTTGCCTTGAGTTCGCGGTCTTCGAACACCGCTTCGATGATCAGGTCGCAACCGGCCAGATCATCATCGCTGGCCGTAGGAAGAATTCGCGCCAAGGTGGTTTCCCGCTGTTCGGCGGTCAATTGCCCACGGCTGACTTTCTTGTCCAGCAACGCCGCGGAATGCGCCTTGCCCTTCTCGGCGGCCGCCAGGTTGATGTCCTTGAGTACCACGTCGATACCGGCACTGGCGCTGACGTAAGCGATGCCTGCGCCCATCATGCCTGCACCGAGCACGCCGACCTTGCGCGTGACATAGGGTGCGAAACCTTGCGGCCGCGAACGGCCTGCGTTGATCTCATTGAGCTGGAACCAGAAGGTGCCGATCATGTTCTTCGCCACCTGCCCCGTCACCAGTTCGGTGAAATAACGGGTTTCGATCAGGTGCGCGGTGTCGAAATCCACTTGGGCGCCTTCGACGGCGGCGCAGAGGATTTTCTCCGGCGCGGGGAAACAGCCCTGGGTCTTACTGCGCAAAATCGAAGGCGCAATCGCCAACATCTGCGCAACTTTTGGACTCGACGGTGTACCGCCGGGGATCTGGTAGCCCTTGTTATCCCAAGGTTGCTTGGCGTCCGGATTGGCCAGGATCCAGGCGCGGGACTTGACGAGCAGCTCATCGCGATCCGCCGCCAGCTCATTCACCAGCCCGGCTAGTAACGCCTGTTGCGGCCGTACTTTCTTGCCTTCCAGCAGATACGGCAAAGCCTTTTCCAGCCCGAGCATGCGCACCATACGCACAACCCCGCCGCCGCCCGGCAGCAGGCCCAAGGTGACTTCCGGCAGGCCCAGCTGCACCGATTTGTCGTCCAGCGCCACACGGTAATGACACGCCAGGCAAATCTCCCAGCCGCCCCCCAGCGCCGCACCATTAATCGCAGCGACCACGGGTTTGCCAAGAGTTTCCAGGCGACGCAGTTGCGCTTTCAGTACCAGTACGCCGTCGTAAAAATCCTGGGCGTGGGCCTTGTCGACCTTGATCAATTCATTGAGGTCGCCGCCGGCGAAAAATGTCTTCTTGGCCGAGGTGATCACCACGCCGGCAAGGTCATCCTTTTCCGCCTCCAGGCGCTGCACTGTGGCCGCCATGGCCTCGCGGTACGCGCCGTTCATGGTGTTGGCGCTCTGGCCGGGCATGTCGAGGGTCAGCACTACGATGCCGTCCTGGCCTTTTTCGTAACGAATGGCTTGGGTCATGACTGATTCCTTGGGCTCAGAGGCGTTCGATAATGGTGGCGATGCCCATGCCACCGCCGACACACAGGGTGGCCAGGCCGTAGCGCTGCTGGCGCACTTCCAGTTCGTCGAGCAAGGTACCGAGGATGGCGCAACCGGTGGCGCCCAGCGGATGGCCCATGGCGATGGAGCCGCCATTCACGTTGACTCGCGCCGCGTCGATGCCCATGTCCTTGATGAACTTGAGCACCACGGAGGCAAAGGCTTCGTTGACTTCGAACAGGTCGATGTCTTCGACGCGCAACCCGGCCTTGGCCAGGGCCTTGCGCGTGGCGGGCGCGGGGCCGGTGAGCATGATGGTCGGGTCAGTACTGGTGACCGCCGTGGCGACAATACGCGCACGGGGTTGCAGGCCCAGCTCGCGGCCCTTGGCCTCAGAGCCGATCAACATCAACGCGGCACCATCGACGATGCCGGAGCTGTTGCCCGGTGTGTGCACATGGTGAATGCGCTCCACATGGCTGTAGACCCGCAATGCTGTGGCGTCGAAGCCCATTTGCCCCATCATTTCGAAGCTGGGCTTGAGCTTGCCCAAGCCTTCCAGGGTCGAGTCGCCGCGAATAAATTCGTCATGGTCCAGCAGCACTATGCCGTTCTGGTCCTGCACCGCGATCAGCGATTTATTGAAGGAACCGTCCGCCCGAGCCCTCGCCGCTTTCTGTTGGGAATGTAGGGCGAAAGTGTCGACGTCTTCACGGGTAAAACCTTCCAGGGTGGCAATCAGGTCCGCGCCGATGCCCTGGGGAGTGAAGTGGCTGTGCATATTGGTCTGCGGATCGAGCACCCACGCGCCACCGTCACTGCCCATGGGCACACGGGACATGGACTCGACGCCACCGACCACCACCAGGTCTTCGAAGCCGGAACGCACCTTCATCGCGCCCAGGTTGACGGCTTCCAGGCCTGAGGCGCAGAAGCGGTTGATCTGCACACCGGCGACGCTGATGTCCCAGTCCGCGACCAAGGCGGCGGTCTTGGCGATGTCGGCACCCTGGTCGCCTATCGGCGTTACGCAGCCGAGCACGATGTCGTCCACTTGATGGGTGTCGAGGTCGCTGCGCCGGGCCAGCGCCGTGAGCAGGCCGGCCACCAGGTTCACCGGCTTGACGCTGTGCAAGGCACCGTCGGCCTTGCCTTTGCCACGGGGCGTGCGTATCGCATCAAAGATCAAAGCTTGGGTCATGACGTCCTCGAACCGCTGTGCATGTGTGCCTCTACCTTAGGCCCGATTGACACGGTTTCAATGACGGATGCGCTCATTGCTTTTGACCCCCTCGCTCGGACGAACGGTAGTCTCCTAAGCTAAACGCCGGGTTAATCGTTTTAGCTGTCTAGCCAAGGCATTGGCGCCAAGATGGCGATATGCCTCATGCCTTTTTAAGCTGAAATGCTTATTAGCTGATATGAAATGAGTCTAAGCCACGAAGAACGAGGGCTCTAAGGTTGAATCAGTAGGAAGCCACTGCCGGGTTTTGCTGGAGCGGTTGTAAGAAAAGCGACACGTCATCTCGCCATACTGAAATAAAACCGGCACGCATTTGACGCTCAGGAATAACAACAAAAGGCAGTCAGCCATGTTCAAACATTCGAAAGTACGTCAGGCGGGACTCATTCTGTTCGCCACCACACTGATTCTGATCTTGCCCAACTTGACCAAGGTCATTGGGTGACCCCTCAACGCCCACATTCCGTGCCTTCACAGCACCGGGTTTGCAGCTTTTGGCAGCACCTGCCGGGACATTGCGCATAGCGGTCCTGCAGGGGCTGTCTTTTTGCGCGCCGATTTCCGGTATCGTGAGCGCCATCGCCACTTTACACCGGGCCTGCCTCTTGAAATCGATCTTCGCCCTCCTCGCCTTGCTGATCGCGCTTCCCGCTTCGGCAGCACAATTGACCATCGAACTCGACCATACCCACAAGACGTGGCAGACCGCTGACCTGCTCAAGCATCCGCAGGCGCAAACGGTGCAGATCGTCGATGACGTTTCCTACAAGCGCACCATGAGTTATCGCGCAGTGCCCTTGGCCGCGCTCCTACCGGGACTGAAACCTGAAAGCCACTTGCAGGCCGTTGCCCTGGATGGTTTCGCTGCCGAACTCACTGCTGCGCCGCTGCTGGAAATCCACGGTTCACGCGCCTGGCTGGCGGTGGAAGATCCTGCCCAGCCATGGCCTGCGCTGGCGGAAGGCAAACCGAGTGCAGGTCCCTTCTACCTGGTGTGGACCGACCCGCAAGCCGGGCACATCAGCCCTGAGCAGTGGCCGTTCCAGATCTCCGGGATCAAGCAGTTGAAGACGGTTGCCGAGCGCTTTCCCGCACTGTTGCCGGATCCAAAGCTGGCAGCCAATGACCCGATCAACCAAGGCTTTGTGCTGTTCCAGAAAAACTGCCTGGCTTGCCATCGCCTCAATGGCGCCGGCGATGCGCAGGTGGGGCCGGATTTGAACATTCCGTATAACCCCACCGAGTATTTCGGTGGTGATTTCCTCAAGCGTTATATCCGTGACCCGCAAAGCTTGCGGCATTGGCCGCAGGCGAAGATGCCGGCGTTTGCTGCCAGTGTATTGCCGGACGGCGAGCTGGATTTGTTGGTGGGGTATTTGAAGCATATGGCGGGACGTAAGCAGCAACCTTAAACATCGGGTGAGGAACCCTTGTGGCGAGCGGGCTCGCCACAAGGTCATTGCTGCTGGACGGAGATCACCGGCGTTGGCGCCACGAACACCTTGGCATGCATCTGCTCATGCCCACCGCCCCGACGCATCCCGCGCACCGGGCAGGCATCCAGGTAATCCAACCCCACCGCCAGCTTCAAATGCCGCTCCGGCCGCGCAAGCTGGTTGGTCACATCAAAGCTGTACCACGCGTCATCCAGCCAGGCCTCGGCCCAGGCATGGCTGGCCAGGTGCGTGCTGTCCTCCGAGTACAAATACCCCGACACATACCGCGCCGGAATTCCCAGGCTGCGCGCGCACGCCAGAAACGCGTGGGTGTGGTCCTGGCACACGCCCGCACGGCCGGCGAAAGCCTGGGCGGCGCAGGTGTCGACTTCGGTGGCGCCGGGCGTGTAGACCATCGCCTGGTTGAGCGCGTGCATCAGGTCGATCAACGCGGTGCGGTCACGACGTTGGTGGCACTGCTGGTCGGCAAACCCGCGCAGGGCTTCGTCGGGTTCGGTCAGGCGGGTGCAACGCAGGAACGGGAACGCCGATTGGTGCTCATGTTCGGCCTCGCGCAACTCGTCAATGTCCACCTGGCCACGGGCGCCGATGATGATGGCGTCGTGGGGTTCATCCAGGGTCAGCACATGCAGGATGTTGCCGAACGGGTCCACTTGGGCGCGAACCGGACGCGGCAGGTCGAGTTGCCAACTGAGTACGTGCTGGCGTTCGCTGTCGTGGGGCGTCAGGCGCAGGTACTGGATGCTGGCACGCACCTGGTCTTCGTAGTGGTAGGTGGTTTCGTGGCTGATGGAGAGTCTCATGCCGCCTCCAGGTAGGAACTGTAGATGGCGTCGCCCAACTGGCGGACCAAGGGGATAAAGTCGGTCAGCCAGGCGTGCAGGCCTTCCTCGAGGATTTCATCGATGGCGGTAAAGCGCAGGCGCGCGTCCATCTCGGCGGCCAGGCGCTGGGCCGGTCGACCGTTGAGGCCCGGCAGGCTGGCGAGGATCTGGTCGATCTCTTCGCTGCAGGCACGCAGTGAGCGCGGTACATCAGCGCGCAACAGCAGCAACTCCGCCACTTGCCGCGCGCCAGGGGCATCGCGATAGATCTCGGTGTAGGCCTCGAACGACGACAGCGCACGCAATAAGGCGCTCCACTGATAGTAGGCATGGGCGGTGCCATCGGTGACGGCTTCGGCGCGATCGCCGGCCATTTCATAGCGGGCGTCCAGCAGGCGCAGTGTGTTGTCGGCACGCTCGATAAAAGTGCCCAGGCGAATAAAGCGGAACGCATCGTTACGCATGATGGTGCCGTAGGTGGCGCCACGGAACAGATGGGAACGCTCTTTGACCCACTCGCAGAACCGGCTCATGCCATAGCGGCTCAAGCCCTGCTGGGCGATATCGCGAATATCCAGCCAGGTGGCGTTGATGTTTTCCCACATGTCGGCGGTAATTCGCCCACGCACCGCATGGGCGCTGGCCCGCGCAGCGCCGAGACAACTGTAGATGCTGGCCGGGTTGGCAGCATCCAGCGCAAAGAAGTGCAACAAGCGCTCGGCGTGCAGTTCGCCGTGGCGTTCGTGGTAATCCTCCAGGGTGCCGGTGATCAACAGCGGCATGGCCAGTTCGTGTAGGCCATCGCCGCGCCCGTCCTGGGGCATCAGCGACAGCGAATAGCTGACATCGAGCATGCGTGCGAGGTTTTCCGCACGTTCCAGGTAGCGCGACATCCAGTACAGGTCCGAGGCAGTTCGACTCAACATGGCATCAGTCCTCCACCACCCAGGTGTCTTTGGTGCCGCCGCCCTGGGACGAGTTGACCACCAGCGAGCCCTCACGCAACGCCACGCGGGTCAAGCCGCCGGGGACCACACGGGTTTCCTTGCCGGACAACACGAACGGGCGTAGGTCGATATGACGCGGCGCTATGCCGTTTTCGACAAAGGTCGGGCAGGTGGATAAACACAGGGTCGGCTGGGCGATATAGGCATGGGGCTTGGCCTTGATACGGGCACGGAAGGCCTCGATTTCTGCCGCAGTGGACGCTGGGCCCACCAGCATGCCGTAGCCGCCGGAGCCCTGGGTTTCCTTCACCACCAGGTCCGGCAGATTGGCCAGCACGTGGGACAATTCGTCGGGCTTACGGCACTGGAAGGTCGGAACATTCTTAAGGATCGGCTCTTCATCCAGGTAAAAACGGATCATCTCGGTGACGAAGGGGTACACCGACTTGTCATCCGCCACGCCGGTGCCGATGGCATTGGCCAATACCACATTGCCAGAGCGATAAGCCGCGAGCAGTCCCGGCACACCAAGCATGGATTCGGGGTTGAAGGCCAACGGGTCGAGGAACGCGTCATCCAGGCGACGGTAGATCACATCCACGGCCTTGGGCCCGTCAGTGGTGCGCATGAAGACGCGGTCATCGCGCACGAACAGGTCGGCGCCCTCCACCAGTTCCACGCCCATTTCACGGGCCAGGAACGCGTGCTCGAAGAACGCACTGTTGAAGCGACCTGGCGTCAGTACAACCACGCTCGGGTTATCCAGGGGGCTGGAGCTTTTCAAGGTGTCGAGCAGCAAGTTGGGATAGTGATCGATGGGCGCGATTCGCTGGGCGGCGAACAGCTCGGGGAACAGGCGCATCATCATCTTGCGGTCTTCGAGCATGTAGCTGACGCCGCTCGGTGTACGCAGGTTGTCTTCCAGCACGTAGTACGTGCCGTCACCGTCGCGTACGAGGTCGACGCCGGAGATGTGGGAATAGAGGTCGCGGTGCAGGTCCAGCCCCTGCATCGCCAACTGGTATTGCTCGTTGGCCAGCACCTGTTCAGCGGGGATGATCCCGGCCTTGATGATGCGCTGTTCGTGGTACAGGTCGGCGAGAAACATGTTCAGCGCCTTGACCCGCTGGATACAGCCGCGCTCGACAATCCGCCACTCGCGGGCCGGAATGCTGCGCGGGATGGTGTCGAAGGGAATCAACCGTTCCGTACCCTGCTCGTCACCGTAGAGCGTGAAGGTGATCCCGGCGCGGTGAAACAGCAAATCGGCTTCACGCCGGCGCTGGGCCAGCAATTCAGCAGGGGTTTCGGCCAACCAACGGGCGAACTCGCGGTAATGAGGCCTGACCTGGCCTGCCCCATCGTACATTTCATCGTAATAAGTGCGGATCATGCCGAACTCCTTGTCACCCGGGCGCTAGAACCATCGCAAGGCCCGTGCCAGCGGCATAAACACTTAAAAATCAGTGAGTTGAATTACAACCAGAATCCAGCCGCACCGTCCTGGTGCGCAGAATGCCCGGTGCATGGCCCGACGCTTCATCGCAATGCGGGCTTTGACTATCAACAGCATAGTCAGAGTTGATTTCACTGCCCGGCCAAGCCTGCGGATAATCGGCCCCATCTGCTGAACAGGACGCGTCCTACAGCTAATGCCTTCAAACCGTCGGTAATGTAGTGAATCGTGTACCGACCGTGCTCCCGGTCTTCCCTTTAGGCCACCCTCAATGGGTGGCTTTTTTTTTGGTGCAAAAAAGTGCAGGACTAGTTCCGTAAAATTTCTCACAGCACAAACAAAATCGGCCGACCCAAAGGTCAGCCGATACGCTGCGTTTCTCATACTTCAAGCTGCTACATGGGTAACCCACGCACCTCCTGCTTCACGCCCCATCCCTCAATGATCCCGCCCAGCGGCTCGACCACCGCCCCAAAGTCTTGCTCGAAGTCTCCAATGCCGTCGTAGGTAGCGGACATGATCTTGCTCAGCTCCAGGTACCAGGCGCCATCGTCGCGCGCACTGACCTGGGCATTCAGGGATTCCCCACGAAACTCACCCGCAGCCCGGCGCGCCCGTTCCTCATCCGGGAAAATGGCGTAGAACTCGATGGGGTGGAAACGCGAGAAGTCGAAACCGCCTTCTTTCATGCGGCGCAGAACGTTGGTGCTGATGTCTTCTTGATAGGCTGTGCTCATGAAAAGTGCTCCTCGAATTGATGGATAGACTTTCCGTGCTTCCCGAAGCCCACGCCTTACTGGCGTGGGAACTACGGCAACAACATCACCGCTGGAAAACAAGCATGTAGCTGACAAGACCAGAACTAGCGATTCATTCGCTGATCTCACTTGCAGAGTAGCGCGAAGCTATCACCTCCACCAGAGGTGCTTGAAGGGTGGACAGGGAATGTTCAGGCGGCGGGAGAGATGTCGAGGATCTGGATACTGTTCTGGTCTTTGAGGATCTTGACCGTAGGCTCGGGCTTGCGGCCCTCAAGGTCATTGAGGTCCAGCTCGGCGGCAACGGGCACCAGCTTGTTGCGAATCATGTGTGCCGCATCTTCGAGGCTGGGCTTCTGCTCGCAGGTGAACTGCTCGACGGACTTCACGCCGTGATCATCAACGAAGGTAATCTGCCACTTTTGCATCGGTGCCTCCTCGATAAAACCCGTGTGTGGGCTTACCTTTATCTGGACCTTGGGGGCTCGGCAAACGTTCCACCCAAGGTAGGAGACACCTGATCAGCTGCGCTTACTTCTCAGCGTGTTCTTTCAAGGCTTTCAAGGTGTTGAACGGCGCGTCCACCACGAACTTGTTGGCCAGCCACGAGGGCACGCTGCCGCCTGGCTCGGTGTGAACCTGGTAGGTGACTTCGGTCTGGTTGTCGCCCTTAGGCACCAGTTTCCAGAAACCGTCCACTTGGGCGACACGTACGTAGCCTTTTTCTTCAGGCTTGTAGGTCGGCACGCCTTCCAGCTTACGGGTCAGTGTGCCGTCGGCCGCCTTGGTGGTGGTGATGTGCAGGTAGGAATCACGATCCGTCACAGGGAACGGGGCTTTGAATTGGGTGTAGGTCCAGCTCTCGTCGCCTTTTTTGTCGACCAGCTTCTGGGATTTGCACTCGTGGATCCAGGCACAGGCACCGGCGACGTCTTCCTGGAGTGCGACGATTTTGGCTACTGGCGCCTTGATCACGGTCACACCGCGATACGCCTTGTATTTGGAGCCGGCAATTTCGCTCAGGGACACCTTGATACCGTCTTCGTCCTTGGCGACTTGCCAATCCTCAGCCTGGGCAGTGGCAGCAAACAACACCGTAAACCCGCACACCACAGCCATTCGTTTCAGCGAACCCATTGTTGTATTCCTTATTGTCGAAGTTCCGAAAAAAAGTTCCGATAGTAAAGCCCATCAAGCCGCCGTCATCTGCTCCCACCAGCCGATCAAGCGGATCGCATCGGCCTGGTCGGTGCCGCAGACCTCGAGATCCGCCTTGAAATCACTGCACACCGCCGGTCGCTCCGGTTGGCCGAAAATCTGGCATAGCAGTTCGACCGACAGGTGCACACAGCGAACACCCGCCGGTTTGCCCTGTGGCATTCCGGGTAATGGCGAACTGATGGAGGGGGCGATGCAGCATGCGCCACAGCCTTCACGGCAATTCATGACCAGCAGGTCCTCGACGACTCAATGTGGATGGCCGAGCTAGAGTACGCCCTAAAACAGCCGTTTTAAAATGGTCTAACAGGGGTTTTTCGCAGAAAACAAAAATGACTGACCAGTCTCCGACACATGGTCGGCGGTCGACGTCACCTTTGTAGGAAAAGTTTACTGCTTGAATTCGAATTCCAACGCTGCACCTTCCACTTCGCGCCGTTCTTCATTGCGCAACTGCAGCTTCATTTCATTGCTGAGCAAGCGGCCGTTGATCTGGAACGCGCTGTTGTCGGTGGGCTTCTCGCCGAACATCGGTGGCAACAGGGGCACACTTTTGGGTTTGGGCATGGTGCCGATAGGCTGCAAGTGCCTGACCATGTCCGACGGCAGCGACAGGTCCAACTGCGCCGGTGGCAATTGCGTCTGCGTCACTTCGCGAGACGCCTTGGACTTACTGGCCGCACGTTTCTTGGCGGCGGCGGTGGTTTTTTTCACCGCTGGCGCTTGTTTCACGGGGGCTGGTTTTTTCGCGGGGGACTTCTGCTCAGTACTGGCGGCGGGCTTCGTTTCGCTCACAGGGGCTGCCGCCAGCGCTGTGCCGACATTGCAAAGGCTTAACAAGCCAATCACCAAAACCGCGCGAACAATCGAAGTCATATTGCCTACAGCATTAACGGCAGAGGGCCATATGCTCGCTTGTTGTGCGCGGCATGACAAGCGCGGTGATTAGCGTACTATAGGATTTGTCCCCTTTCTGAGCGTCACAGTCCGGCGGCGGTTTCCTGGCAGAGCTGGCTCGCCAGCATCCCCAAGGTCATCAGCGCACGCTCTGCCTCGCGGTTCCACGGCGTACCGCAGTTGAGGCGAATACAGTGGTTGAACTGTTCGGTATTACTGAAAATCAGCCCCGGCGCAATGCTGATGCCCTGTTGCAGTGCACGTACGTGCAGTTCCTGGGTATTGACCCGTCCGGGCAAACTGACCCACAGGATGAAGCCGCCGGTCGGACGCGTCATCTGGGTGCCTTCCGGGAAATATTGCTGCACCGCCAGCTGGAAGGCGCTGAGGTTCTTGCGGTACTCCTGGCGGATGTAACGCAGGTGCCGATCATAACCGCCGTTTTCCAGGTACGCGGCGACACCCATCTGCGTGACGCTGCAGGCGGAGTGGGTACTGAACATCTGCAAGCGCTGGATTTCCTGCTGGTACTTGCCGGCGATCATCCAGCCGATGCGCACGCCGGGGGACAGCGTCTTGGAAAAACTGGAACAGTAGATCACCCGATCCAGGCGGTCATAGGCCTTCAGGGCCTTGGTGCGGCCCAATTCGAACATCAGCTCGCCGTAGATATCGTCCTCGACAATCTGGATATCGAAGTCCGACGCCAGGCGCAGCAACTGTTTCTGCCGTTCTTCGGGCATGGTGCCGCCCAGCGGGTTACTCAGGCGCGTGGTCAATACCAACGCCTTGATCGACCATTGGTTGGCCGCCAGTTGCAGGGCTTCCAGGCTCATGCCGGTGGACGGATCGCTGGGGATCTCGATGACTTTAAGGCCCAACAGATCGGCCAGTTGCAGCAAGCCGTAATAGGTCGGTGACTCTGCGGCAATCAGGTCGCCCGGCCGCGTCAGCACGCGCAGCGACATCTGCAAGGCATCGACGCAACCGTGGGTGATCACCACTTCGGAAGGGTCCACCACCACGCCCGCATCGCGCATGCGGATCGCCACCTGGCGGCGCAGCGGTTCAAAACCGGGGCTGAACATATAGCTGAATGCTCGTGGGCTCTGGAAGCGCGTGACTTTGGCCAGTTGCTGATGCAGCGCGCGTACCGGCAAGTAGTCCACGCTCGGCACGGCGGCGCCCAGCGGGAACACGCCTTCGCGGCGCGACTCGCCCAATACCTGCTGGATGATGCTGCTGCGGGTGACCAACCCCGGACGCTCAACCCGTGCAATATCCGGCGTCGGCGCGGTGAGCGCTGGCGTCTGGTGCACGTAATAGCCGGACTGCGGCCGCGCCCGGATCAGGCCCTGGTCTTCCAGGTTGGCGTAGGCCTGCAACACCGTGGCGTGGCTCACGTTCAACTGCGAACTCATCTTGCGCACCGAAGGCACGCGCTCGCCCGGTTGATAGACACCGCGCCGGATATCCTCAGCCAGTTGCTGGGCGATACGTTGGTAAAGCAACAGATTGGTCATGACGCAGCACTCGATTTCACGGGTATTTTATTTTTGTGTGAAACATACCGGCACAGTTTAGAAGTGTACGGGGACAGTTGCCACAATAGTCGAGCGCGCGCTGGAGTGACAGCAAAAACTGTGAGGGTCTATACCAAACAAATGTGGGAGCGGGCTTGCTCGCGATCGCGGTGAGTCAGTTGACACTCTCGTGACTGACACTCCGTAATCGCAGGCAAGCCAGCTCCCACAGTTTGAGCGATGTCAGGCGTCTAACGAGCGGCGCCCAATTGACCTTTCTCATCCGAGAACACAATTTCCACACGACGGTTCTGCGCCCTGCCCCGCTCTGACGCATTGGCTTCCACCGGGTATTGGTCGCCATACCCTTCAACCTGGATGCGTTTTTCGTCGATCCCCAGGTCGACCAGCACATCCGCCACCGACTGCGCGCGATCACGGGACAGTTTGAGGTTTTCGCGCTCGCCGCCGGTATTGTCGGCGTAACCCTCGATGCGCACCACGCGCTTGGGGTTGAGTTGCAGGAACTGTACGATTTTCAGCACCGTGCGGTTGGCCGAGTTTTTCAGCTCTGCTTCACCGGTATCGAACAGCACATCGCCCAGGGTCATCACCAGGCCGCGATCGGTCTGGGTAGTGGCCAGGCTGGCGATCTGTTCTTCAAGCCACTTGCCCTGCTGCTGCACGCTGATCAGCTTGTTTTCACGCAGGGCCAATTGCAGGCGCTGGCGCTCCAGTTCGAGCTTGACGCGGCGTTCTTCATTGAGCCCCTGCTCGGTGTGTTCGCGAGCAATCGCACTGTAGCGTTGGCTCAGGTAGGCGTAATGCACCACGTCGGCGCCGCTGCCCCAGTAGCTGGACAAACGGTCGGCGCGGGCCAGGGATTCACCGGCGCGGATCACGTCCTTGGGCGCAAAGCGCAACACGTTGGCGTCTTCCTTGACCTGCTGGAAGTCGTTGCCCGCCTGTTGCAAGGCCTGCTCGCCGTCGGGATGGCTGGCGCAACCGCCCAACACGGCGGTGCCCAACAGTACCGCACAGCTCAAACTGCGGAGCATCGGGCTCATTGGGCTTCTCCCAACTGCAACTGCTTGCGCAGACGAGTGATACGGGCGTTGAGCACGTTCAACTGCTCCTGGCTCTTGCGGGTCAGCACTTGGGCTTCAGCCAGGCGTGCATCCAGTTCGGCTTGTTCGAAACGCATACGGGCGTTTTTGTAGGATTGGTCGGCCATGCTCGACTTGGCCCGGGCGAACTTGGCTTCGGCCAGTTTCAATTCGGGCGATTCATCCGCGTTGGCCCCCACGGCACTGGCTTGCTCCAGGGCTTGCTGGGTGAGGCGCATTTGTTCATTCGGCGCAGGATCGGCTGCACATCCCGCCAGAGCGACAACGGCGAGGGCCGCGAAAAGAGGTCGAAGAGTCACTGAAAATCCCTACTTTGTTGGGGTGCCGACGGGTTGCTGCAATTGCGCTTTCCAGCGCTCCAGATTGCTCTGCAACGCAGCTTGCGCCACACCGGACGCGGGCAATTCTGTCATCTTTTTGGCCAGCTGTCCGCGTAGCCACGGATCATTGCAGGCCGAGTTGTGGGAAATCGCCAGGTACAGGCCCGGCTGGTCGATGGGGATATCGCGGGCCATCAGGTCGTTGCTCATGCCCAGGGTCTGCGCCATGGCCATGCCGGAATAACGCCCGGCCAGCACGTAGTCGACTTCACCCAGCAGCAGTTTCTGGAACGCTGGCGTCAGCGACGGCAGGCGTTGCAGGCTCAGTTGCTCACCGGCGAAGGTCTCGAAGGCCGCGCTCAAACGCGCGCGCTCTGACACCGCGCCTTTGTGCCCGTGCAGGTCGGCGGCTGTGGCATAGGCCAGCGCCGAGTCCTTGCGCGTCCACACCAGGTAGTCGAGCTGCACCAGCGCCGGGTGGATGTAATCGAGGGTTTCCAGCTCACCCAGGTTCAGCGGTGCGTCGGCGAGGATGTCCATGCGCCCGCTGCGCACTTCCTCCAGGGCCAGGGAGCGCTTGCCACCGTAGAGCAGGTCGATTTTCAAGCCGAGGTCCTTGCCCACTTGTTGCAACACATCGGCGGTGGCGCCGATCAGGTGCGTGGGGTCTTGCGGGTCGCGCCAGAGCAACGGCGGCGCATCCGGGCTGCCGGTGATCACCAGGCGATCGCATTTGCCGGCGGCCAGCGACAGCGTCGGCAGCAATGTGAGGCCCAGCAGTACCGCCCAAGGGCGCAATTCCATGGCGTGTGTCTCCAAGTCAAAAAAAAGCCCGGTCACAAGGACCGGGCTCTTTATAAGTGAAGCCGCTGGTTTAGACCAGCTTCTCCAGCTCAGGTACAGCTTCGAACAAGTCCGCCACCAGGCCGTAATCAGCCACCTGGAAGATCGGCGCTTCTTCGTCCTTGTTGATCGCAACGATCACTTTGGAGTCTTTCATACCGGCCAAGTGCTGGATCGCGCCGGAGATACCGACGGCGATGTACAGCTGTGGCGCAACGATCTTGCCGGTCTGGCCGACCTGCATATCGTTGGGTACGAAACCTGCGTCAACGGCCGCGCGGGAAGCGCCGACCGCAGCGCCCAGCTTGTCGGCCAGGGCGTACAGGTGCTTGAAGTTGTCACCGTTCTGCATGCCACGCCCGCCCGAGACGACGATCTTGGCAGCGGTCAGCTCAGGACGATCCGACTTGGCCAGCTCTTCGCCAACAAAGCTGGAAGTGCCAGCGTCGTGGGCAGCCGCGACGGCTTCAACGGCAGCCGAACCGCCTTCGGCGGCAACCGGGTCGAAACCGGTGGCACGCACGGTGATGACTTTGACCGAAGCGTTGGACTGTACGGTAGCGATGGCGTTACCGGCGTAGATCGGGCGCTTGAACGTGTCGGCGCTTTCAACCGAGATGATCTCGGAGATCTGGTCAACGTCCAGCTGCGCGGCAACGCGTGGCAGGATGTTTTTGCCGTTGGAGGTAGCAGCAGCCAGGATGTGGCTGTAGCCAGCGCCCAACTCAGCTACCAGCGGCGCAACGTTTTCTGGCAACTGATGCGCGTAGGCGGCATTGTCAGCGTTCAGGACTTTGCTCACGCCCGCGATTTTCGCAGCGGCTTCAGCCACGGCGCCAGCGCCCTGGCCGGCAACCAGTACGTGAATGTCTCCACCGATTTTAGCAGCGGCAGCCACGGTGTTCAGGGTGGCCGGGGCCAGCACCTTGTTATCGTGTTCGGCGATTACGAGGATAGTCATGATCAGATCACCTTCGCTTCGTTTTTCAGTTTCTCGACCAGTTCGGCCACCGACTTGACCTTGATGCCCGCGCTGCGTGCAGCCGGTGCTTCAACCTTGACGGTCTTGTTGGTGGAGGCGGTGGAAACGCCCAAAGCTTCAGGAGTGACCGACTCAAGCGGCTTCTTCTTGGCTTTCATGATGTTTGGCAGGGACGCGTAGCGCGGCTCGTTCAAACGCAGGTCGGTGGTGACGATGGCCGGCAGTTTCAGGGAAACGGTCTGCGCGCCGCCGTCGATTTCACGGGTCACAGCGACGCTGTCGCCGCTCACTTCGACTTTGGAGGCGAAGGTGCCCTGGCCGTAACCGGTCAGTGCAGCCAGCATCTGGCCAGTCTGGTTGTTGTCGCTGTCGATGGCCTGTTTGCCGAGGATCACCAGCTGAGGCTGTTCCTTGTCGACAACGGCTTTGAGCAGCTTGGCCACGGCCAGGGAGGTCAGGTCTTCAGCGGACTCGACCAGGATGGCGCGGTCGGCACCCAGTGCCAGGGCGGTACGCAGCTGCTCTTGAGCAGTGGTAGGGCCGATGGAAACCACGACGATTTCAGTCGCCACGCCTTTCTCTTTCAGGCGGACGGCTTCTTCCACAGCGATTTCGCAGAAAGGGTTCATCGACATCTTGACGTTAGCAAGGTCGACGCCGGAATTGTCCGCCTTGACGCGAACTTTCACGTTGTAATCGACAACGCGTTTGACAGCTACAAGAACCTTCATGGATTCCTCGTTACTCTCCGGTGAAAAGAAAGTCGCCTAGGCGAACCTGGCGGTTGATGCTCATCGGCACACAAGGGCACCTCCAAAAACGCAGGCGGTGACCTTGCTCACGGGAAATGATGACCGTTCGTCAGTGGTGACTGAGAGGTCATTCTTTATCGCAGCGTGTAAACTGCGCGCCAGTGTCTGGACGCGCGCCACCTGTCTTGCTTTTGGACGTGCTCTTGAAACCTGCAGTCTGCCTACGGTTAGCGCAAAACCGACCGTATATTGACCGGAACACCTATTCTGGTCAATACGGCAAAATAGCCAGTCATAAGCCGCACCACTTTGATTTACCTAGCCTGCGGGCAATTCAAACAAACGTTTGTATTGGACGCTGGCAGTGGTGTAGATATAATGCGCCACCTAGAGAGAAAGGTGGGTCTTGCCGTTGCCGCAAGACGACACCGAACCTCCACCCATTAGAAAAAAAAGCCTGTTGAGCCTTGAGTAGGAGATAGCCTGTGGAACGCGAATACATGGAATTCGACGTGGTCATCGTCGGCGCTGGCCCGGCGGGACTGTCTGCCGCCTGCCGACTGAAGCAGAAGGCCGCCGAAGCCGGTAAGGAAATCAGCGTCTGCGTGGTCGAGAAAGGCTCCGAAGTCGGCGCGCATATCCTCTCCGGTGCCGTGTTCGAACCACGCGCCCTGAACGAACTGTTCCCGGACTGGAAAGAACTCGGCGCCCCGCTCAACACCCCGGTGGTGCGCGACGACATCTATGTACTGCGCAGCCCCGAAGCCTCCACCAAGGTGCCTGACTTCTTTGTGCCCAAGACCATGCACAACGAAGGCAACTACATCATCTCCCTGGGCAACCTGTGCCGCTGGCTGGCCCAGCAGGCCGAGAACCTGGGCGTGGAAGTCTACCCAGGCTTCGCCGCCCAGGAAGCGCTGTTCGACGAAAACGGCGTGGTGCGCGGGATCATCACCGGCGACCTCGGCGTCGACCGTGAAGGCAACCCGAAAGAAGGCGTCTACACCCCTGGCATGGAACTGCGCGGCAAGTACACGCTGTTCGCCGAAGGTTGCCGTGGCCACATCGGCAAGCAACTGATCCAGCGCTTCAACCTGGACAGCGACGCCGACGCCCAGCACTACGGCATCGGCCTGAAGGAAATCTGGGAAATCGACCCCGCCAAGCACCAACCTGGCCTGGTGGTGCACACCGCCGGTTGGCCGCTGGACATCATGAGCGCCGAAAACACCGGTGGCTCGTTCCTTTATCACCTGGAAAACAACCAGGTAGTCGTTGGCCTGATCGTCGACCTGTCCTACAGCAACACGTTCCTGTCGCCGTTCGATGAGTTCCAGCGCCTCAAGCACCACCCGGTGCTGGCCCAGTACCTGGAAGGCGGCAAGCGCATCAGCTATGGCGCCCGCGCCATCTGCAAAGGCGGCCTGAACTCGCTGCCGAAGATGGTCTTCAAAGGTGGCGCATTGATCGGTTGCGACCTCGGCACCCTGAACTTCGCCAAGATCAAGGGCAGCCATACCGCGATGAAGTCCGGCATGCTCGCCGCCGACGCCGTGGCCGACAGCCTGTTCGCCGAATCCGAGGGCGGTGATGAACTGACCGCTTACGTCGACAGCTTCAAATCCAGCTGGCTCTACGAAGAACTGTTCGCCAGCCGCAACTTCGGCCCGGCAATGCACAAGTTCGGCCCGATCATCGGCGCCGGCTTCAACTGGTTCGACCAGAACATCCTGGGCGGCAAGATGCCGTTCACCCTGCACGACACCAAGCCGGACTACGCCTGCCTCAAGCTGGCCAAGGACAGCAAGAAGATCGACTACCCGAAACCCGACGGCAAGCTGAGCTTCGACAAGCTGAGTTCGGTGTTCCTCTCCAGCACCAACCATGAAGAAGAGCAACCGTGCCACCTGAAGCTGAAAGACCCGAGCATCCCGATCGGCACCAACCTGCCGCTCTACGATGAACCGGCGCAGCGCTACTGCCCGGCCGGCGTGTATGAAGTGATCACCAAGGAAGACGGCGAGAAGCGCTTCCAGATCAACGCCCAGAACTGCGTGCACTGCAAGACCTGTGACATCAAGGACCCTTCGCAGAACATCACCTGGGTCACGCCGGAAGGTGCGGGTGGGCCGACTTACCCGAACATGTAAGCCCGCTGCTTGAATAAAAAAAGGCTCCCAGATGGGAGCCTTTTTTGTGGCCCGAAAAAAGCCAGTCACCTCGGTCAAATGTGGGAGCGGGCTTGCTCGCGAAGGCGGCCTGTCAGTTGAGGAATGTGTTAGCTGACCCACCGTATTCGCGAGCAAGCCCGCTCCCACATTTACGGTGTTGTGCCTGGTGGAATTATGCGGCGCGTTCTTCACCGGGATTGCGCAGGAAATAGCGCTTATATTCCCGACTGAACTGCGACGTACTCTGATACCCCACGCTATGCGCCGCCTGCGCCACACCCATGCCGTCCACCAGCAACAGTTGCTGGGCCTTGAGCAAGCGCAGACGCTTCAAGTACTGCACCGGCGACAACAACGTACAGCGCTTGAAATGCTCATGAAACGTCGACGCACTCATGTGCGCATACCCCGCCAGCGTCTCGATATTCAGCGGCTCGGCGTAATGGGCATGCAAGTGATTCAACGACGTGGCGATCCGCGAAAACTGCCCCTGCTGTTCCACCAGCGCCCGCAATACATCCGCCTGCGGGCCCCGCAACGCGGTGAACAACACTTCCCTGACCCGCGCCGGGCCCATGATCCGGCTTTCCAGCGGATCGTGCAGGCATTCCAACAGGCGTTCGACGGCGCCGCGCATCGCGTCATCGAGCATTACCGAACTCATCGACTCCAGCGTCTGCGCCGTCGGTGGCGGCCCGGCCTGAATGCCCATGGCCATGACCAGTTCCCCCAGCACCACGCGGTCAATGCCCACCGTGACGCCGTACAACGGCGCGTCGGAGGCCATGGCAAAGGTCTCGCATTCGAACGGCACCGGCATCGCCTGGATCAGGTAATGCCCGGCGCCATACTCCAGCGTACGCGGCCCGAGGTAGGCGACTTTGCTGCCCTGGGCCACGAACATCAGGCTCGGTTCATAGATCTGCGGCCCACGCGCCACGTCGCAACTGGCGCGCAGCACTTGCACGCCGGGCAGGTTGGTTGGGGAAAAACCGTCGCAGGGCGTAAGCCCCTCAATCAAGGACACCAGTGTGGCGTTGGCGTCGAGATGGCGGGTGAGCAGCATGGCAAAAAACTTCGCGAAAAGGGGATGAGAACATCATCGCAGGTCTGGCGTCACAAGGATCCAAACACGGGGCACTCCCGGACGAATAGGCATGAGACTCGGAGCAATCGCCATGGCCGCATCAGGACCCGGCGCGGAGAATGCGCCGCCTCACCTGTCATTGCTTTTGCGAGGTTTCCCCATGTACACCGCCATCGGTTATGCCGCCCAGTCGGCCACCACTCCCCTCGCCCCCATGTCGTTCCAGCGCCGCAGCCCGCGTGCCGATGACGTGGCCATCGAGATCCTGTACTGCGGCGTCTGCCACTCCGACATCCACCAGGCCCGCAACGAGTGGGGCATCGCCGTGTACCCACTGATGCCTGGCCACGAGATCGTCGGCAAGGTCACCGCCATTGGTGCCAACGTCACCGCGCACAAAGTCGGTGACCTGGTGGGCGTGGGCTGCATGGTCGATTCGTGCCGTCACTGCGACGCGTGCCAAGCGGACCTGGAGCAATACTGCCTCGAAGGCCCGACCATGACCTACGCCACCCCAGACCGCGTCGATGGCAGCAACACCATGGGCGGTTACTCCGACAGCATCGTGGTCAGCGAACATTTCGTGGTGAAGATCCCGACCAAGCTTGACCTGGCCAGCGCCGCGCCGATCCTGTGTGCTGGCATCACCACCTACTCGCCGCTCAAGCACTACGGCGTGAAGGCCGGCGATAAAGTCGGCGTGCTGGGCATGGGCGGCCTCGGCCATATGGGCATCAAGTTTGCCAAGGCCATGGGCGCGGAAGTGACCTTGTTCACGCGCTCGGCAAGCAAGGCCGAAGAAGGCCGTCGCCAGGGCGCCGATCACGTGATCGTGTCCACCGACGAAGCCCAGATGAAAGCCGCCGCCGGCAGCTTCGACTTCCTGCTGGACACCATCCCTGTGCAGCACGACCTGAACCCCTACCTCGACGTGCTGCGCTTTGACGGCGTGCATATCCTGGTCGGCCTGATCGAGCCGGTGGACCCGCCCGTCAACGCCGCCAAGCTGGTGCTGGGCCGCAAAGTGCTGGCCGGTTCGTTGATCGGTGGTATTGCCGAAACCCAGGAAGTCCTGGATTTCTGCGCCGAGCACGGCATCACCTGCGACATCGAAATGCTCGACATCCGCAATATCAACGAAGCCTACAGCCGCATGATCGCCGGCGACGTGAAGTACCGCTTTGTCATCGACATGGCGACGTTGAAGGCCTGATCAGGCCTTCGCGCCCAACTCCGCCGACAGCCGGGCTGCGACCTGTTTGACCACAGGAATCAGCTCGGCCATTTTCTCCAGCGGCATGTAGGGCACGGTACTGGCGATGCTGATGCCGGCGACGATGCGCCGGCTGGCATCGCGCACCGGAGCGGCCACACAACGGATCGACGGTTCGTTGTCTTCCAGGTCGAACGCATAACCGCCCACCACGTATTCATGCATGCGCTGCTCGAACTGTGCCCAGGATTGCTCCGGGTGCTGCGGCCATTGCAGGCTTTTCCCACCCGCCGGCAGGCTGACTTCGTACAGGCGCTGCCACTCTGCGACCGTGTCATCCAACAGCAAGGCCTTGCCGATCCCGGTGCGTGCCAGCGGCATGCGATGGCCGACCCGTGAGCGCATTTCCGGGCCGTTGCGGCCGGGGTTCTTGTGCAGGTACAGCACGTCGTCGTATTCGCGGATGGCCAAGTGGATGGTGTCGCCGGTCAGCGCCGACAATTCATCCAGATAGGGGATCGCCAGAGTCACCAGCGGCAGCTCTTCCCGTGCCTGGAAACCCAGCTCGATCAACTTCGGCCCCAGCAGGTAACCGACCTGTGGCACCACCCGCAGGTAACGCTCTTCCACCAGGCAACTGGCCAGGCGGTGGGTGGTGCTGCGGGTGGTGCCGATGCGCTTGGCGATCTCTTTCAGATCCCGCGCACCGGCCGCCACCGCTTGCACCACGCCCAGGCCACGCAGCAGGGTCTGGGTGCCGGTGGGCGCGGCGTCTTTGACGGGGGTGTGGGCGTTTTCCTGCATATCGGGCCTATTGGGGAGTACGAAAACGGCGCCATTATGGCAAATCACGGACCTCAATACAGTGGAGATCCAAATGTGGGAGCGGGCTTGCTCGCGAAGGCGGTGTGTCAGTCAAAGATGTACTTACTAAAGCACCGCATTCGCGAGCAAGCCCGCTCCCACAGGGGTTAGGCGGTGTTCTTCCTAGCGCTGTTTCATGCGATCGATGATGACCGCAAGAAGCAGGATCGAACCCCGGATCACATACTGGTAAAAGGTGTCGATGTTCTTCAGGTTCATCGCATTCTCGATGATCGCCAAAATCAGCACCCCGGCAATCACGTGACGGATCATGCCGATGCCGCCGCTCAGCGACACCCCGCCCAGTACACACGCCGAGATCACGGTCAGCTCAAAACCTTGCCCAATCATCGGCTGGCCCGAGGTCATGCGCGAGGCGAGGATCACCCCGGCCAGGGCGCCGATCAAGCCGTGCACGGCAAAGATGATGATCTTGGTGCGATCAACGTTCACCCCGGCCAGCAACGCCGCTTCCTGGTTACCGCCGATGGCCATGGTGTTGCGCCCGTAGGTGGTGTAGTTCAGCAGCCAGCCAAAGAACACAAAGCACAGCACAGTGATGATGATCGGCACCGGCACACCCATCAGCTGGCCGTTGCCGAACACGAAGAAACCTTCGTCCATCACGCCGACGGCCTTGCCGTTGGAAAAGATGTACGCCAGGCCGCGTACGATCTGCATGGTCGCCAAGGTCGCAATCAACGCGTTGATGCGCAGCTTGGCGATGACAATGCCGTTGATCAGCCCCACCACCAGGCCCATTGCCAACGCGGCGGACACGCCGAGCACCACGCTGTCGGTGTCGCGGATCACAATGCCCGCAACCACGCCAGCACAGGCGATCACCGAGCCCACCGACAAGTCGAAGTGCCCCGACGCCAGGCAGAACAGCATGGTGCACGCCGCAATACCCACGGTAGAAATCGCCAGGCCCAACCCGCGCATGTTCAGCGGCGAAAGGAAGTTATCGATAAACAACGCGCTGAGCACAAAGATGCCCAACGCGGCGAGCAGCATCACCCAGTCATCGAGGAACTTACGCTGGTTGAAACCCGGCCAGAAGCCCTTTGCAGTTTTTACCTCAGACATCATTCACCTCGAATTCTTCAAGCCCGCGAACGCGGGAGAGCCAGTTGCAACAGCCGAGCCTCATCCGCTTGGTCGCGGGTGAGTTCGCCGGTCAGGGCGCCTTCGCTCATCACCAGGATGCGGTCGCTGATGCCCATGACTTCCATCAGGTCGCTGGACACCACGATCACCGCAATACCGCTGGCGGCGAGGTTGTGGATGATCTGGTAGATCTCCGACTTGGCGCCGATGTCGATGCCACGGGTCGGCTCGTCCAACAGCAGCACCTTCATCGGCATCGACAGCCAGCGGCCGAGAATGGCCTTCTGCTGGTTGCCGCCGGAGAGGTACATGATTTTCTGTTCGGCGTTGGGCGTCTTGACCTTCATCGCCTTGATCTGCCGGTCGGCGTTGGCCGTTTCCCAGCCGTCTCGCAGCAGCCAACCAAAGGTGGAATGGGCGCCCCGCGCGCTGATGTTGATGTTCTCGGCCACGCTGGACAGCGGAATAATGCCCTCCTTCTTGCGGTCTTCCGGGCACAGCAGCACACCGGCTGCGATGGCGTCACGGGGTGACTGCAAGCGCAGCGTTTGCCCGCAGAGTTCAAGGCTACCGGCGGTGCTGCGGGTCAACCCGCTGAGCAGCCGAAACAGCTCCGTACGCCCTGCACCGACCAGTCCGAACAGGCCAAGAATCTCGCCCTTGTGTACCTGCAGATTGACCGGCTCACGCAGGCCCGGCCCGAGCAAGCCCTCAACCTTCAGCGCCACTTCGCCCTGTTCCCGTGGCCGGTAATCGTAGATATCCTGGATATCGCGACCGACCATGCAGGTCACCAACTGGTCGTGAGTCAGCGCATTCATGTCATCGAAAGTGCGCACATAACGGCCGTCCTTGAACACCGTCACCGCGTTGCAGATGCGGAACACTTCTTCCATACGGTGCGACACATAGAGCACGACTTTGCCCTCATCGCGCAGGCGGGTGATGATCGCCATCAAGCGGTCGATCTCCCGCGCCGACAAGCTGCTGGTGGGTTCGTCGAAGGCAATCACATGGGCGCCACGGGACAACGCCTTGGCGATTTCCACCAGCTGGCGCTGACCGAGGGACAGGCGACCGAGCTTTTCGTCCGGGTCGATTTCATCCGCCAGGCCTTTGAGGCAGGCCAACGCTTGCTTGCGCAACTGGCTGCGGTTGACCACCCCGAAACGCGTCGGCAAATGCCCAAGGAACAGGTTCTCGGCCACGGTCATTTCCGGCACCAGGTGCAGCTCCTGGTGGATCACCGCCACACCGCTGGCAATGCTGTCGGCGGCCGACTTGAAGTCCATGGTCTGCTCGCCGATCTGCAGCGAACCACTGCTCGGCAAGTAAGCACCGCCGAGGATCTTCAGCAGCGTCGACTTACCCGCGCCGTTCTCGCCCATCAGCGCATGCACCTCGCGCGGCCGCGCTTCAAAGCTGATCTGCGCCAGGGCTTTCACACCGGGAAATTCCTTGCCGATGCCGTTGAAGCGCAGAGCCGCGCCGGTCATTTCCACAGCCCGATTTTGCTTAACTCTTCCTTGAAGTTGGCGCGGGTGATCAGGGTCACGTTGTCCAACGCGGTGAACTTGGCAGGCTCGGTGCCCTTGGTGACCCACTCGAACATGGCGCTGGCGGTTTTATAGCCGGAGGCGTCAGGGCTCAGCAGCATCGAGCCGTAAAAGCCGGTGTCGGTTTTCTTCAGCTCTTCAATCGCATCGGTGCCGTTGATACCCACGCCGATCACGTTCGCTGCCTTGAAACCAGCGCTTTCGGTGGCGCGCACGCCGCCCAGTACGGTGCTGTCGTTCATGCCGCCAATGATCAGGTTTTTCGCGCCACTGGGCAGTTTCACCAGGGCCGAGTTGGTGGCGTCCATGCTGCCCGGTACGTCGAGGGTTTTCTGCGCGCTGAACAGGATGTGGTCGGCGGGCAAGCCGGCAGCCTTGAGGCCTTCGACCGAACCGTCGGTGCGTTTCTTGCCGGTTTCCAGCTCATCGAAGGTGTTGATGACGGCGTAGGTTTCTTTCCAGTCCCAGTTGCGATGCTTGGCTTCGGCGGCCATGGCTTCGCCTTGTTTCTGGCCGATCTTGTAGGCATCCAGGCCGACGTAAGGCACGTCTTCCATGGGCTTGCCCTTGGCGTCGACGAAACGATCGTCCACCGCCAGCACTTTGAGGTTATTGAGCTTGGCCTTGGCCATGATCGCCGGGCCGAGGGACACGTCCGGCGGGCAGATCACGAAGCCCTTGGCGCCATTGGCGGCCAGGGTGTCGATGGCCGACAAGGTTTTTTCACCGTCCGGCACGGCGATCTTTATGACGGTGAAACCCTGGTCCTTGCCGGCTTTTTCGGCGAAGGCCCATTCGGTCTGGAACCAGGGTTCTTCGGCCTGCTTGACCAGGAAGCCGATCTTCACTTCCTCGGCGAGCGCCACGCTGCTGAACGCCATTGCCAGCGCCAGGGTGCCTAGAGTCTTCTTGAACATGGACCACCTCCTTCTTGTTATTGGAAAACGCTTTAGTCGTGGTACATCACAGAACGCCCGCCATCGATCATCAGGCAGGTTGCATTGATAAAGGGCGCCTCGTCAGTCGCCAGGAACAGTGCCGACATCGCCACCTCCACCGGCTGGCCGATGCGCTTGGGCGGGTGCAGGTCGAACGCGCGCTGACGCTCAGCGTGGGGGTCGGCGAAACCGTTCCAGTAGTCGACGTTGAGCTGGGTTTCGATGTAGCCCGGCGCGATGGCGTTCACGCGGATGCCTTTGGGCGCGTATTCGATGCCGAGGGCGCGGGTCAGGCCGAGCAGGCCGTGCTTGGCCACGGGATAGGGAAAGCAGCCGGGGATGATGTGGCTGGAATGGGTGGACGCAATGTTGATGATGTTGCCGATGCCCTGCTCGATCATGTGCGGCAACACCGCGCGGCAGCCGAACCAGGCACCGTCGAGGTCGATGGCGAAGCAGCGGCGCCAGTCTTCGTCGGTCATTTCCAGCGGGTCGCGGAACACATTGACCCCGGCGCAGTTGACCAGCACATCCACCCGACCGAAGCGCTCGATGGCCAGGTTTACCAGCGCCTGCCATTGATCTTTCGAGGTGATGTCGACGGCCTGCGCGTAGACGTCGGCGCCGCGCTCACGCCAGTGGGCGGCGACCTTCTCGACTTTTTCGCCCTGGATATCGGCGATGATCAACCGCGCCTGCTGCGCCTGGAAACACGCGACGATCGCCTCGCCAATGCCTTGGGCGGCGCCGGTGATGATCACCACTTTGCCTTTGAGCCGCTCGCCGTAGGTGGGCTCGGGCACGGCGGGGAGTGACAAGGGTTGTGCCTGCATCGCTTCACCTGTTTTATTTTTGGTAGTGAGTGCTGATGCAGCCGACTATAAACCCATCATTTGAAATATCTCAATATATAAATTTGCATCCCATATAATGAGCATTAAAATAAAAAAACCGGCGAATCGTCGCCGGTTATTTGTAGGGCCTTCTCCGTCAGCCGAGGGCGAAGTCGCGCAGTGCGTCGCCTTCCATGCGGTAGCGCACCCACTCTTCCTGGGGCTGGGCGCCGATGGATTTGTAGAAGGCAATCGCCGGTTCGTTCCAGTCCAGCACGCTCCACTCAAAGCGCCCGCAACCGTTATCAAAGGCGATCTTCGCCAAGTGGCGCAGCAGCTTCTTGCCCGCCCCGCCACCGCGCTGTTCCGGGTTGATGTAAAGGTCTTCCAGATACAGGCAGTTGCTGCCCAACCAGGTGGAATAGCTGAAGAAGAACACTGCAAAACCAATCGGCAAGCCGTCGCGCAAGCAGATCAGGCCATGGGCGGTGGCGCCCTCGCTGAACAGGCTGCGCTCGATGTCCACCACACTGGCGATCACTTCGTGCCGGGCTTTTTCGTACTCAGCCAGCTCCGTGATGAAGGTCAGGATTTGCGCAGCATCGCTGGGCACGGCGGGGCGAATCTCGATGGTCATGGGCGAGCCTTGGCAATTTCAAAGCACACATACTAAGGCGCTTTCGTGACGGATTGCAGTGCAATTTCACCACGTGCCCTTACTCCGCCCACAGGTAACGCTGGCACCAGCAACCCCACAACAATCGGCCAAGCGGTGCATGGTAAAACGTCCGGCATAACGCCAATGACTTCCAGGCCATCCCATGCATTCCAAATCTGCAGTGAGCACGCCGTTGTTCGCCCTGTTTTGCCTTGCCAGTTTTCTATTGTCGCTGTCTTACGGCTCGACCTTTCTGTTGTCGTTGCTGATTCATACGCGCGGCGGCAACGAGCACGATGCCGGCAGTGTGATCTCCATGGCAATGCTCAGCACCTTTGTGGCCGTGGTGGTCTCCGGGCATTTGGCCGATGCGCTGGGCGCGGCGCGGGCGATTGCGGGAATGGGCCTGCTGTTGGTGGTGGCGTGCCTGGGTTTTGCACTGATGCCTGGGTTCGGCCAGGGCTTGATGGGGTTTGGCCTGGCGCTGGGGCTCGGTTGGGGAGTGTTCTATACCTTGGGGCCGGTCATCGTGGCCCTGCTGGTAGAACCGCAACAGCGGGCGAAGTATTTTGCTTTGTTGTCCGGCAGCATGATGAGCGGAATAGGGGCCGGCCCCTTGCTCGGCCGCGCGGCGAGCGCGTTGGGGCTGCCGCTGACCAGCGCGTTCTACATCGCGGCCTGCGCCAGCCTTGTCGGTGTGGTGATGTTCTGGCGACTGGGCGCTCATCTCAAGCAAGACGCAGCAGTGGCAAAAATCTCCTGGCGTGCCACGCGCCAGGTGCTGTCATCGAAGGCTGTGTTCGCGATCATCATGGTCGGCCTGGGCGGTTGTGTGTTCGGTGGGTTGTCCTCGTTCCAGACCAGCTATGCAGCGGCGCATTCGTTGGACTATTCGCTGTTCTTCCTGGGTTTCCTGAGCGCGGCAATTACCAGCCGTTTGTTGATTGCAGGGCTTGTCGTCAAGCGGGATGCCTATCGCTCGGCGTGCGTGTTGTCGGGGCTGATGCTGGTGTCGGTGTTGATGTTCGGCTTCACGGTATCGGGGACCTTCAGCTACCTGCTCGCCGCCATCACCCTGGGCGTGGGTTATGGGCTGACGTACTCGGTGATCAACGGACTGGTGGCCAATGAAGCGCCCTTCGGCACCACGTCCCAGGCGTTGCTGCTGTTCAGCCTTGGGTACTTCGTCGGGGTATTCGGTTTCCCGCTGCTGGCCGGGCGGATCATCGTCGAATATGGCCTGCAATCGCTGCTGCTGAGTGTGACGGCAGTGGCGTTGATCAATTGGTTGATCAGCGTCGCCAGGCTGGTCTGGCGGCGGGCCTCGGCACACAAAATCTTACAGGTGAGCTAAGACCGTTCGTCGCCACCCAGGCACGAACACCAAGGCCGGGCTGACCAATAGAGGGTAAGGACATTAATCATATGGAGACATCCTCATGAAAAATTCCAAGTTTGCTGCCCTCGCCCTCACGGGCCTGTTGTCTGCTGCGTCGCTGAGCGCCTTTGCCGCCAGCTCGACCACCGGGCCAACCGATCCAACGCCGAATGCCACCACTGAGTCGCAGAAATCCATGGGTACCGGCATGGACACCAATGGTGGCGCGGTCATTGAGCCCGGCGCTGACCCGCGCACCCAAGGCAACGATAACCAGCGCCAAGCGCCTGCCGCCGTCGGTAACGGCAAAATGGGCCCGGCGGTCAATCAGCCCAATATCAACAAGGGCGATGACTCCAACGTCCCAGGTGCGCCGAAACAACCTGCGCCTTGATCCATCGAACGCAAGACGAACACCCGATCATTTCCCAGTGAAGAGGTACGCATGAACGTCGATAGAAACCTTGAGAAAGAAGTCCTCACCCGCCTGCTGCACGCTCATCCGCAAGGGCTGGGCAAGGAGGTGCTGGATAACTACCGCGGCGAAAAAGAGGTGGCCAGTGTCTTGGCATTCCTGCAGGACCGTGGGTTGATCAAGGATGGGCATGTGACCACTGACGCGGCCGGTGAGTATGCGTTGAATCTGCCGATCAAGCTGACGGCGTCCGGGGTGGATGAGGCGCGTAAGTTGGAGTCTGAAACGCTCTAACAGCCCTCATACAAAACAAAATGTGGGAGCGGGCTTGCTCGCGAAGGCGGAGTATCAGTGGCAAATCTTTGCCTGACACTCCGCCTTCGCGAGCAAGCCCGCTCCCACAGTTTTGTCCGCATTCAGCCAGCGAGTAGAGCATCGACCTCCGCAGTGCCGGGTGAGGTTGCTGGCCCCCAGCGTGTCACCGCCAACGCCGCTGCCGCATTGGCACGACGTGCCGCTTGAGCGGGTGCCAGGCCATTCGCCAACCCTGCAATAAACACCCCCGCATGGGCATCCCCCGCGCCATTGCTGTCCACCGCCTTCACCTTGAACCCCGGCACATGCTGCGCCTGGCCATTGCGGCTGACCCAGCAACCATTCGGTCCATCCCGCACCACCAGCAAGGCCTCCACGGGCAGGTGACGATTGAGATCGACCAGCGCATCCGCCACCGTACCCGCCCCGGTAAAGGCCAGGGCTTCCGGGCCATTACTGGTCCAGATATCGATACGCGGCAGCAACGCCACCATCAGCGTGGAGTCAGGCGCCTTGACCAACGGGCCCGGATCGAACACCACGGTGATCGCTCGCGGCAGCGCCAGCAGCCAGTCGAGCAATGCCTGCGCCTTACCTTCCAGCAACAGGCTGTAGCCGCTGACATACACGTAATCGTCCGGTTGCGGGACCACGCGCGCCAGGTCCTCGGCACTCAAGTCACCTTCAGCGCCGAGATGGGAAATGAAGGTGCGCTCGGTGGTGGCTTCGGTCAGCGAGACACACAAACCGGTGTCTTTATCGGTGCTGGGCGCCTGGGCCATTTCGACCCCTTCGGCCTGCATCGCCGCACGGGCCAGGTCACCAAAGCGCCCATTGCCATGACGGCCGAGGTAAACCACCGGCAACCCATTGCGCCGCGCGGCCGCCATCACATTGAAGCCCCCTCCGGCCTCAAAGCTGGCCGATTGCGCCAGCACATCGCCGCCGGTGGCGGGCAAAGTATCGAGGGCCATGACCAGGTCGACGATGACTTGGCCTGTGTGCAGCAATCTAGACATTAGGACGCTCTACCAAAGCCGGGCGACGGTCAGCTGCGCCACCCAGTACTGCATAAATCCCGCCGGCCACCACGAAGGTGACAATCCAGCCCAGACCATTGTGGCCCAGCCAGGAGTCGGACAAAGGCCCGGCGAACCAGATATTTTCGGCGGTGGTGCCGATGGTGGTGAAGCTGAAGCCCAGCACGATCGCCACCGCCCAGGCGCCGAACGCACGCCATTCCACACCGCCGCGATACCAGTAGACGCTGCTTGGGCTCACGTCCAGCAGGTCCTTGGGGCTGTAGTAGTGACGGTGGATCAGGTCAACCACGAAGATGCCGACCCACGCCGTAATCGGCACGGCCAGCAACGAGATGAAGGTGATGAACGGGCCGTAGAAACTGTCGGCGATCAGCATGAAGTAGATCGAGCCGGCGAAGATCGCCACGATGTCGACGATCACCGCATGCACGCGCTTGACCTTCAGCCCCAGCGTCAGCGTGGTCAGGCCCGCCGAGTACACCGACAGGTTGTTGGACAACAGCAGGCCACCAAACGCGGTGATCAGGTACGGCACCGCCATCCAGGTCGGCAGCATGTCGCGGATCGCGACGATCGGGTCGGTGGCCGAGGCCAGGTCGTTGTTGCCCACCGACAGCAGGCCGCCGAGGGTGATCAGCAACACCAGCGGAATGCCCGCGCCAAACGCGGCCGAGGCCACCAGGCGCACAGCCGTGACGCTGCGGTGTTGGTAGCGCGACATGTCGGCGCCAGCATTCGCCCAACCGATACCCGTACCGGCGGCCATGGTACCGACGCCGATGATCATCGCGCTCAACGGCGCCGGGGTCGCGTTGAACACCGCGCTCCAATCGATGGTGGCGCAGAGGAAGCCGCCCACCAGGATGTTCAAGGCGCCGAAGACGTAGGTGGCCCACTTCTGAATCACCAGCAACGTGGCGTGGCCCAGACCGGAAACCGACAGGGTCAGCAGCACGAAGATCGCGATAAAGATCAGGGTCAGCACCGGTGCGCTTTTCGCCTCGACCGGCGAACCAAACAGGATCGAGCACAACGACAGCAGCACAAACGCGGCCGTGGTGGTGTTGACGGTTTCCCAGCCCAGGCGCGACATCAATGACACCAGCGTCGGCCCGATATTGCCACGCACACCGAAGATGGCGCGGGACAGCGTCAGGCTCGGCGCACGTCCACGACGACCGGCAATGGAGATGATGCCCACCACCGCGAACGAGCCGGCAGCGCCGAGGATCGCCACGATAATCGCCTGCCAGATCGCCAGGCCGCGAAACGCCACCAACGTGGCGCCGAGCGGTAAGCCGAGGATGCTGATGTTGGCGGCGAACCACACCCAGAACAGTTGCAGCGGGTGCCCGTTGCACTCGCCTTCAGGGACCGGTTCGATGCCGCGTGTTTCCAATTGCCCGGCACTTTGGCCGGAAGAGGTGCTGCTCATGAGGGGGTGCTCCTGGTGCCTGTATTGTTGTGGTTGTGGCAGGGGTACAAAGCGAATCGTGTTTCCGGTCGTCCTGACTCAGCGCATTTTCAACAGCTCTTGAACCAGCGGCTGCAACTCCAGGCCATTGACCTGCTTGACCTGTTCGATCATCGCCTCAGGCCAGCACTGCAGGCCCAGGCACGCGCCCAGCATGGCGCCGAGAATGGCGGCAATGGTGTCAGTGTCGCCGCCAAGGCTGGCGGCCAGACACAGCGCTTCGAGGGCGTTCAACTCGCCCACCGCCACTTGCTGGGCCAGGGCGAACGAGACCACCACTGACTCCTGGGAGGCGACGGAGGTGCCGATCAATTCGTACAACAAGTCGGCGAACAGGGCTTTGTCGCCGCTGCCGACGCTCAAGGTGCGCGCCCAACTGATGCGCGTGGAAATACGCCCGCCGGCAATCCAGTGACCGTGGCCTTCCGCTTGCTGGGCAATCTGGGTGCCGATGTTCAGTGCTTCGCCCAGGTCCACGCCGTTGATGCCGGCCGAGACCACCGCCGCCACCGCCGCCGCGCTGGAAATCCCCAGGGTGGTGTTATGGGTAACCTGGCAGGCCTGGATCACCGCCTGAATAAACCGCGCCGGGTCGCTGACGTCGGCGGCGATCCCCACCGGGGTGATGCGCATCGCAGCGCCGTTAGTGGTGCCATACCGACCGGACTCTTCAGGGGTGTGACCGGCGAGAATCATGTCGATCGCACGCTTGGTGGACGGGCCGAGCAGATCCTGCGAGCCCTTGGCGCGCATCACCGCTTCCCAGTCGATCAAACGCTGGGCGAGCACCGTCGGCTCGATCACGCCCTGCCCTTCCACCAGCAACTCGCCCACCAGAATCGCCTGCTCGGTGTCATCGGTGATGGAACCGGCGGGCATGTTCGGCGCAATCGGCTGGTCGGCGTCGGCGTCTTCCAGGCCAGTGATGGCACCGAAACGCGCGCGGACCTGCTCGCGGCTCAAGGACTGGGTCGGCATGCCCAGGGCATCGCCCAACGCCAAGCCGTAGAAAGCGCCCAGGGCGCGAGTGTGCGGGGTCATTTCGGGTTTCCAAACTGAAGGTGCAGGCGAAAGTGCAGCGGGTCGAGCAAGCTTTCGACATGCTCCATGAAACGCTCACGGCGGTCGTAGGTGGTCCGTGAGGCCTTGAGAAACACCGTGCCCGCAGGGCGGCCGAGCAATTCGGCGTCTTCGTCGCTGAGGGGTTCGGCGCCGATCCACTGATCACCTTCGGCGCCGACGTAACCGTAGGCGGCCAGGGTGATGGTCAGGGAATTATCGATCAGGCCGACTTTAGGCAAGCTTTCCAGGCCGCCAGATGCAGGCATCAACGAGCGTTCCAGCGAGACTGCCGTGCCGTCGGTGGTGCGGCGACGGCGATCCAGGGCAATGAATTGGTCACTGCCGAAACGACTGAACAGGTCGGGACGGGTCACCGCTTCCAGGCGCAGGATGTCGGTGTTCACTCGCGCGCCTGTGTCGGCCAGGGCCTGCGCCCAACCGCTGCGTTGGTCGAGCACCATGCCGTCAAAGGTGACGATGGAGCCGACGCCGCTCTGGGTCGCGATGTAGTTACGTCGCTTGAGCTCGGCGAGGGCTTCGCGCAGGGTGCCACGGCTGACCGCAAACTCTTCGGCCAGTTGGTGCTCGCCCGGCAACAGGAAACCGTCGGCCATCACCCCACCCTCGATACGGCGGATGAGCTCGTCGACGACGCGTTTTTTCTTATCAAATCGGACATGTCTAATCATGTACAAATTGATAACCGAAAGCGGCCGTTTGCAGCAAGCGAATTATTTCAGGGAGATGAAAAAACCGGCCTCAGGGCTCCAGGCCGATACGGAAAAACTCGCCGCCGCTCCAGACGCCCAGCCAGTTCTGACCGTTGATCGGACGGCTCACCGCCAGCTCCACCAATTGGTAGAACGCATTGCGATGCACCAGGGCTTCGAGGTTGGTGCGCACCCGCAGATAGGGCGCAGGTTCCTGGGTGACTGGGTCGATCACCACCCGCAAGGGGTGTTCAAGGCCCGCTTCGATCTGATCGTCCACGTTGGTGGTAAAGCGCAGCACCTGGCTTTCGCCCTGCCCTTCGACCTCCAGCGTTACCGCCACGAACGGCGCATCATCGACGCTGATGCCGACCTTTTCCACGGGAGTGACCAGGAAGTAATCATCGCCATCGCGGCGAATGATGTTGGAGAACAGTTTCACCATAGGCTTACGCCCGATCGGCGTGCCCTGGTAGAACCAGGTGCCGTCGCGCGCGATGCGCATGTCGATGTTGCCGCAGAAGTCCGGGTTCCACAGATGTACCGGCGCCGGCCCCTTGCCTTTGGGCAGTTGGGCCAACAGATCGTTGGCCTTGGCGGAATCGGTCATGGGGTTCTCCTGGTGCTTATTGATCACTCATGCCCAGCAGACTGCGAGCGTACTGGCGCAGCGGGCGGGCAATCAGATCTTCTGGCTTGTTGTCGTGGAACGTCAGTAAACCGCCACGACTGCGAATACGTGCAGTATCAATCAAATACTGGGTGCTGGTCTCGATCAACATGATCTGGATGACGCCGCTGTCCAACCCGACACGGTCGAGGGCTTCCTGGTCGGCCCACTCATCGGCGTTGCCGATACGGTCATCCGCCTTGGCGAAACGGCAGTACAGCAGGTAGTGAGCACCGGCCGCGCGGGCTTCGGACATTGCCTGCTCCAGGCCTTCCGGCTGACGGGCGCGACGCACCATGGGGAAATACTCGATAAAGCCGTTGAAGGCTTCCTCGGCCACCACGTTTGGACGCGGATAAGCGCTGCCCGGCGGCACAAAGGCGCCTTGGGCGATAAATACGAATGAGTCCGGCTGTATGCGAACCGAGGCGGTGCGACGGGTATCGCTGTGATCCAGCAAACCGGCATCGCTCATCTGATAGCGGGTGCCTTCGGCCATATCGCTGACGGTCATGCAACCACTCAGCGTCAACGACGCCAGCAACAAAACCAGACTACGCATCCTAATCCTCCAGAAGCCGGTGACGGAAAACCGGCGAATGGGCGTGAGATGCAGGTTCTGCGCCAGCTTGGAACACTAGCCGCCGATGATCTTCATGATGGTCGCGCCACCGGAGAAGGCAACTTCCTGTTTATCGCCCAACGCCTTCATCAACAAGCCCTGCAGCGCCGGCAATGCTTGATGGCGAGGCTTGTCCAGCAGGTCGCCGACATAGTGGCGGTTACTCGACGACAGGCAACCGTGCAGCCACCCCGTGGACGACAACCGCAACCGCGAGCAGGTCCGGCAGAACGGCACGCTTTCGTTGGCGATGACGCCGAAATAGCCCTTGCCGGGTATTTCATAACGCACCGCCGTCGCGTCAATGGGCGCACTGGCTTGCAGGTATTCATGCTGTTCACCGATCAGGCCGAGCAGTTGTTGCAGGCTGACAAATTGCTGCAGGAATGCGTTGGAGTCCTTGGCCAGGTGGCCCATGCGCATCAGCTCGATAAAGCGCAGTTCATAACCCCGCTCCAGGCAGTACTCGAGCAGCGGCATCACCTGGTCGAGGTTCTGGCCGCGCAATGGCACCATGTTGACCTTGATCTTGATTCCGGCGGTGCGGGCCTGGTCCATGCCGTCGAGCACGGTGGCCAGGTCGCCGCCACGGGCGATGCTGCGGAAGGCGTCCGCATCCAGAGTATCGAGGGAGACGTTGATGCGTTTGATCCCGGCGTCCACCAACAGCGGCAGTTTGCGCGCGAGCAGTTGACCATTGGTGGTCAGGCTGATGTCACTCAAGCCCATTTGCCCGACGGCACCCATGAAGGCTTCCAGCTTGGGACTGACCAGCGGTTCACCGCCGGTGATGCGCAGGCGGTCGATGCCGGCTGCCTCGATCAGGTAAGCCACGCCACGAGCCATGGCCTCGGCCGAGAGTTCGTCCTGGGCAGCCACCAGCCGCTTGCCGTTGGGCACGCAGTAGGTACACGCGTAATTGCAGGCTGAGGTCAGGCTGATCCGCAAATTGCGAAAACGCCTGCCTTGACGATCAACGATCATGGATCACTCCGGCAGAGGATGATTCGGGCGCGCTAAAAGCTGACTGATAAATCAGCTTTTAGCAAGAGTCCTTGCCTGAGTATATTCCTGGGGTACTACGCGTGGCAGCAAATCATTACGTGGAAGGCGATTCCAGCGGCGGCTGCTCGGTGCTGTGCTTGCGCTTGTTGCCCATGCGCACGCCGATATCCATCAGGAACTGGAAGAAGCCTTCCTGATCTTCCAGCACATTGCTCCAGAACGGCGAGTGATACAGCGCCACGGCGCCGTGCACCAACGCCCAGGCGGCGCAGTAGTGGAAATACGGCGGCACGTCTTCGAGCTTGCCTTCGCTGATGCGACCCTTGATCAACAGGGTCAGGCGTTCGAAGTTCGACGCACGGATCTTGTGCAGTTCCTCGACCATCTCCGGCACCTGATGGCCCTTGACCACCTTCTCTTCCAGGCGGTCGAACAGGCGATAGCGCTGCGGGTCGCGCATGCGGAACTCGAAGTAGGCGCGGGACAGGGCTTCCTTGTCCTTGTCCACATCGGCCGAATGCAGCAGTTCGTTCAGGTCACGCTCGTAGTCGAGCATCAGGCGCAGGTAGATCTCGGCCTTGGACTTGAAGTGCTTGTAGATCGTGCCTTTGCCGATACCCACGGCATCCGCGATCATCTCGACGGTGACGCTGTCTTCACCCTGTTCGAGGAACAGTTTGAGTGCGGTGTCGAGAATTTCCTGCTCACGGCGGCGAAACTCACGGACCTTACGGGGTTCTTTGTGCATGAGGAAGAAGTCTGCAAAGGTCAAAATAGGGAGGGTTACGCAGGGCCACGGATACGCGGCGATACGATTTACCCGGTGCGAGGGATTATCCCGACTGAACGGTCGCTGGGCAATGCCTATGTGAACCCGAAACGCACTTTACTTTCAGTGCGCCAACGTTTTCATGGATCTCAGTCAGAAATAATACGCAACAACTGCCGTCGTGCGCCCGCCCAATGAGAACTCAAGGGAAGCGCGCGTATTCCAAATCTGTTTAAAAAACGATCAGTCGCGACTGGACTGAATCGGATACTGATCAATACTTGAACTGTCGGCGTGACATCTCCCCCAAGTGACGCGCCGACCTGGGTACCAACGGACCGCGTACCCTTGTTTTACTCCTAATGGTCTTAGCCCGGATTCACCCCCCAGAACCCGGGTTTTTTTTGCCTGGGATTTGGCGGCGCTAACCGGCTACGTGGGCCAACGGGAACAGGCGCTTGAAGTTCTCGGTGGTCTGCTCGGCAAACCGCTCATAGGACTCGCCGCGCAGCATCGCCAGGTAATCCGCCACATCGCGCACGTATTCCGGCAGGTTCGGCTTGCCGCGATGCGGAATGGGCGCCAGGTACGGCGAGTCGGTTTCCACTAGCAGACGGTCGGCCGGCACCTGGCGTGCGACGTCACGCAGGGCGTCGGCGTTGCGGAAGGTGACGATGCCCGACAGGGAGATGTAGAACCCCAGGTCCAGGGCCGCCTTGGCCATGTCCCAGTCTTCGGTGAAGCAATGCAACACGCCGGCCTGGGGCAGCGCGGCTTCGCGCAGCAGGGTCAGGGTGTCGGCACGCGCGCCACGGGTATGGACGATCACTGGTTTGCCGGTCTGCTGGGCGGCTTGCAGGTGCAGGCGGAACGACGCCTGCTGCAACTGCGCCGCTTCGGGCTCGTAGTGGTAATCCAGGCCGGTTTCGCCGATGGCCACTACGCGTGGATGATTGAGTTCAGTCAGCAGCCAATCAAGCGCTGGGGCTTCACCGGGCTTGAGGTCCAGCGGGTGAATGCCCACCGAGCAATCCACATCGGCGTAGCGATCAGCCAGGGCTTTGACGTCGGCTGCGTTTTCCGCGCTGACGCCGATGCACAGGAAGTGCCCTACCCCGCGCTGGCGCGCGGCTTCGAGGGCAGCATCCAGGGAACCGCCGTGTTGGGCCAGGTCGAGGCGATCAAGATGGCAATGGGAATCTACGAGCATAGGGATCTACAACTTAAATCACGAAAAATGTCTGGCCGACGATACACCCGTCGGCCACGGAAATTAACGGCGGCCAAGCAAGCCGACCCATTGCACCAGCAGCGCCTCAAGCAACAGCACGCGGTTAAGGTTGGCCTTGCCCAGCACCTTCTGGCGCTGGGCGAGGATCCAGTCCTGGATCGTCAGCACTTTGTCCTGGGCACTTTTCTGCGCCAGGTACTGCACCACTTTGCGCATGTCCGGCAGGCCCAGGCCATTTTCATCCTGGGTCAGCTGGTAGCGCAGGATCAGGCTTGACCAGTCGCAGAACCAATCGAACAGCAACAACAGGGGAATGTCCTTCCAGGCAGTTTCGGCCAGCTGGGTGGCGGAGACTTCCTGCTTGATGAGTTTCTTCACGCCCTCCACCACCAGCGCGCGTTGCTCACGCACGCCCTGGGCGTGCAGCTTCACCGCCGCCAAGGGTGAGCCGGCCGCCAGGGTCAGCAGTTCGACCCGTTCATCCGCGCTGCACTCCGGCAACGCCTGCGCGAGCCATTCGAGGCTCATGGCCTCGCTCGGCAGTGGGCACGCCTGCTGTACGCAACGGCTGCGGATGGTCGGCAACAAACGGCTGGACTGGTGGCTGACCAGCAACAACACGGTATCGCCGGACGGCTCTTCCAGGCTCTTGAGCAAGGCGTTGGCGGCGTTGATGTTCATCGCCTCCACCGGCTCGATCAACACAACCTTGCGCCCGCCCATCTGCGCGGTCTGCACCACGAAGCTGACGAGGTCGCGCACCTGGTCGACCTTGATCGCCTTGTCGGCTTCCTCGGGCTCCAGCACGTAGTTGTCCGGGTGGCTGCCAGCCTTGAGCAACAGGCAGGACTTACACTCGCCGCAGGCTTCCAGGTTGACCGGGCGCTGGCACAGCAGGCTGGCCATGAGGCGCTCGGCTAGGTCTCGCTTGCCGATCCCAACCGGACCATGCAACAGGTAGGCGTGGGCGTGCTGGGCACGGCCAGCCAGTTGTTGCCACAGGCTGTCCTGCCACGGGTAGGCTTCAGCCACGGGCGCGCTCCAGCAGTGTCGGCAACAGCGCGTCGATGGCGTGTTGCACCTGGGCCAGCGGTTGGGCGGCGTCCAGCAGGTAGTAGCGCGCAGGCTCGGCCGCAGCGCGCTTGAGGAACGCGGTGCGTACGGCGTCAAAGAAGGCCTGGCCTTCCAGCTCGAAACGATCCAGGCGACCACGGGCGCTGGCGCGGGCCAGGCCCACTTCCACCGGCAGGTCAAAGACCAGGGTCAGGTCAGGACGCAAGTCGCCTTGAACGAAGGTTTCGAGCGTGGCGATGCGCTCCAGGGACAGGCCCCGACCACCGCCCTGGTAGGCATAGGTGGAATCGGTGAACCGGTCGCAGATCACCACGGCACCGCGTGCCAGGGCCGGACGAATCACTTCGGCCAGGTGCTGGGCACGGGCGGCGAACACCAGCAGCAGCTCGGTGTCCGGGTTCATCTGCTCTTCACCCGGCGCCAGCAGCACCTCGCGGATACGCTCGGCCAGCGGCGTGCCACCGGGCTCGCGGGTCAGCACCACTTCGATCCCTTCGCTGCGCAAGCGCTCAGCCAGGTAATCGCGGTTGGTGCTTTTGCCGGCGCCTTCAGGGCCTTCCAGGGTTATAAACAAGCCAGTCACAGGCAGTCCTTAGTCAGAATTATTGCGGGTTTTGCGGCGCTTCAACCTCTGGCGCGGACTCGGCCGGCTTTTCAACGGGCACATCGGCCGGCGGCGTTGCATCTTCCGCAGGCTTCACCAATGGCGCCGGGCTGGAGCGGTAGTCGGCGCGGCGCTTGAGCTGGAACTCGCGCACGGCGGCATTATGCGCATCCAGGTCATCAGAGAAAATATGGCTGCCATCACCCCGTGCGACGAAATACAGGCTGCTGCCCGGCACCGGGTTCAGCGCGGCATGGATCGCCTCCCGGCCGACCATGGCGATGGGCGTCGGCGGCAGGCCGGCGACCATATAGGTGTTGTAAGGGTTCGCTTCCTTGAGGTGCGCACGGGTCAACTTGCCGTTGTAGCGCTCGCCCAGGCCGTAGATCACCGTCGGGTCAGTCTGCAACAGCATGCCGACCTTCAGGCGACGCACAAAGACACCGGCAATCTGCCCACGCTCTTCAGGCACGCCCGTCTCTTTCTCCACCAGGGAGGCCATGATCAACGCTTGATAAGGGTCGGTGTACGGCGCATCGGCCGCACGCTTGCTCCACTCCTGGGCGAGTACATCGTCCAGACGGTTGTAGGCTTTTTTCAGGAATTCGACGTCGGTCATCCCACGCACAAAGCGATAGGTATCGGGGAAGAACCGCCCTTCGGGAAACACGCCGGGGTGACCGAGCTTGTCCATCAGCTCCGTGTCGCTCAGGCCTGCGAGGGTCTGCACGATCTTTTCATGCTTGGCCAGCGCCGAGCGCACCTGGCGGAAGTTCCAGCCTTCCACCAGCGTCAGGCTGTATTGCACTACTTCACCCCGCTGCCACAGGCCGATCAGGCTTTGCGCCGTCATGCCAGGGGTCATGCGGTATTCGCCGCTGTGCAGCGGCTGGCCGTCGAGGTTGAAACGCCAGTACAGGCGCAACCAGAAGGCGCCATCCAGCACGCCGTCGGCTTCCAGGCGATTGAAGGTACCGGTGGGGGTCGCCCCAGCCGGTACGTCGAGCAATTGCTCCTGGGTCAGGTTCAAGGGCTGCTTCAGGGCCGCGTCGTATTTCCACGCGCCATAGCCCAACAGCAACGCCGCCGAGAACAGACCGATCAGCAGCAGTACAACCAGTTTTCGTATCAACTCAAATTTCCAATAGTGCGCGAACAATGCCCTGCAGTTTACGGGTGAGCGGCCCAACCGGCCAGCTCATCCCAGCGCAACCGCGCACCGGCCAAATGCCATAAACGCTGTTGCACACGAAGACTTCGTCGGCCTGCTGCAACTGCTCAAGATCGATGTCGGCCACGGCCACCGGGATTCCCAGGGTATGTGCCTGGGCCAGAATCTCGGCACGCATCACGCCGGCAACGCCGCAACGGGTCAGATCAGCGGTTAGTAACAAGCCGTTGCGCACCAGGAACAGGTTGCTGAATACGCCTTCAACGACACGCCCGGACACATCCAGCATCAAGCCTTCAGCGTGCTCGGCGTCTTGCCATTCGGCGCGGGCGATCACCTGCTCCAGGCGATTGAGGTGCTTGAGACCAGCCAGCAACGGCTGTTCGGCCAAGCGGGTCGCACACGCAAACAGACGAATACCGTCGACTGCATGGGCGTGGGGATAGGTAGCGGGCGGGTTGCCCTGCAAGATACGGCGCACCGGCGCGCCAGGGTTGATGCCATAACCGCGCAGGCTGTCGCCACGGGTGAGGATCAACTTGAGGACACCGTCGCCGAGGGCGGCGGCATAGGCCAGCACTTCGCTGCGGATCACCACGGGGTCCGCAACCAAGGCGAGGCGCCTGCAACCCTCATCGAGGCGCTGCAAGTGACGGTCGAGCAGCACCGGCTGCCCGGCCCTGACGGCGATGGTCTCGAACAGCCCATCGCCATACGCCAGGCCGCGATCTTTCAGGGGCACGCTGTCCGCTGGCTGACCGTCGACCCAGCTGTGCATCACTCGGCGAACCGGCGGAACACCAGGGATCCGTTGGTGCCACCAAAACCGAACGAGTTGGAGATCACCACGTCGATCGGCATCGGTTGCGCTTCGTGAGGCACGAAGTTCAGGTCGCAGCCTTCGTCCGGCTCATCCAGGTTGATGGTCGGCGGAGCGACCTGGTCCTTGATGGCCATGACGCTGAAGATCGCTTCGACCGCGCCCGCCGCACCCAACAAGTGGCCGGTCATGGACTTGGTGGAGCTGACCGCCAGGTTGTAGGCGTGTGCGCCGAACACCGACTTGATGGCTTCGGCTTCCGCCAAGTCGCCGGTCGGGGTCGACGTGCCGTGGGCGTTGATGTACTGCACCTGGTCCGCATTGACCTTCGCATCGCGCAGGGCATTGGTGATGCAGCGCGCAGCACCGGCACCGTCGGACGGTGGCGATGTCATGTGGTACGCATCGCCGCTCATGCCGAAACCGATCAGCTCGGCGTAGATGGTGGCGCCACGCGCCTTGGCGTGTTCCAACTCTTCCAGCACCAGGGCACCAGCACCGTCGGACAGTACGAAACCGTCACGGCCTTTGTCCCATGGACGGCTGGCGCGGGTGGGTTCGTCGTTGCGCGTCGACAGCGCACGGGACGCGCCGAAGCCGCCCATGCCGAGGCCGCAGGCCGCCATTTCAGCGCCGCCGGCGATCATCACGTCGGCTTCGTCATAGGCGATGTTGCGCGCCGCCATGCCGATGCAGTGCGTGCCGGTGGTGCACGCCGTGGCAATGGCGTAGTTAGGCCCCTGTGCGCCCAAGTGGATCGACAGGAAACCGGAAATCATGTTGATGATCGAGCCCGGAACGAAGAACGGTGAAATTCGACGGGGGCCTGAATCGTGCAACGTGCGGCTGGTTTCTTCGATATTGGTCAAACCGCCAATACCCGAACCCATGGCCACGCCGATGCGGTCACGGTTGGCGTCGGTGACTTCCAGGCCGGCGTTACGCACTGCCTGAAAACCGGCTGCCAGGCCGTATTGAATGAACAGGTCGAGTTTGCGGGATTCTTTGACCGAGAGATATTCCTCGACATTGAAACCCTTTACCGAGCCGCCAAAACGGGTGGAATAGGCAGAAAGGTCCGTGTGTTCGATCAGACCAATACCACTGTGGCCAGCCAGAATGCCCTGCCAACTGCTCGGCACATCCGTGCCCAGTGGCGACAACATACCCATACCGGTGACTACGACGCGTCTACGCGACACAGCACTCTCCTTTTTCTAATGACGACACTTTTGCTTCAGCGCTTGTTTTTCATCAGGGCTAAAGAAAAAACCGCACGCCGTTACAGCAGTGCGGTTTTTCCCTGACAGCAAGCGACGACTACAAACTATTACGCCTGGTGGCTAGTAACGTAGTCGATAGCAGCTTGAACAGTAGTGATTTTTTCAGCTTCTTCGTCCGGGATTTCGGTCTCGAATTCCTCTTCCAGAGCCATCACCAGCTCAACGGTGTCAAGGGAATCGGCACCCAGGTCTTCTACGAAGGAAGCAGTGTTGACCACTTCTTCTTCTTTAACGCCCAGTTGCTCGGCGACGATTTTCTTGACGCGCTCTTCGATGGTGCTCATACCTTGTTTAACTCCTAATGGACAAATTCAGGCAGCTGGCCAGTGGGTAAGTGTATAGAAAGCCTTTTCAGCTTTTCAACTGAAAGCTTCACCCTGTACCCGGTCGGCCACCTGCCTATAAATTAAGTTGCAGCTTTATAACGGATTTTAGACAGCTCGTATGACATTTTTTTGAAGCGATCCGTCACAATTTAACTCATGTACATCCCGCCGTTCACCGGGATTGTAGCCCCAGTCACGTATGCCGCACCGTCGGATGCCAGGAAAGTGACCACATTCGCGATCTCTTGGGCCTGGCCCAGACGGCCCAGCGGAATCTGCGTCAGCAAGGCTTCACGCTGTGCTTCCGGCAGCTCACGGGTCATATCGGTGTCGATGAACCCTGGGGCCACCGAGTTGACCGTAATCGACCGCGAGCCGACTTCACGTGCCAATGCACGGCTGAAACCTTCCAGACCGGCTTTGGCGGAGGCGTAGTTTACTTGGCCTGCGTTGCCCATGGCACCCACTACGGAGCCAATATTGATAATTCGGCCCCAACGCGCCTTGGTCATGCCGCGCAAAACGCCCTTGGACAGGCGAAACAGACTGTTCAAGTTGGTGTCGACCACGTCGTACCACTCGTCGTCTTTCATGCGCATCATCAGGTTGTCGCGGGTGATACCGGCGTTGTTCACCAGAATCGCCGGCGCACCGAACTGTGCGGTGATCTCGGCCAGTACGGCAGCCACGGATTCATCACTGGTCACGTTCAGCTCAAGGCCAGTACCTTGCACGCCGTTTTCCTTCAGGGTCGCGGCGATACGCTCGGCGCCCGAAGCGGAAGTGGCGGTGCCGATCACAACGGCGCCCTGACGGCCCAGTTCCAGGGCGATCGCCTGGCCAATGCCACGGCTTGCGCCGGTAACCAGTGCAACTTTACCTTGCAGACTCATGCAGGCTTCTCCTTAGTTCGGGGATTAGGCCAGTGCCGCGCGAGCGGCAGCGAAGGCATCCGGGGTATTGAGGTTGGCAGTCGACACGCCGTCGGCGCAGCGCTTGTTCAGGCCGGCCAGGACTTTGCCCGGACCGCACTCGACCAGCTCGGTGGCACCGTTGGCCGCCAGGGTCTGGACCGATTCAACCCAGCGTACGGGCTTGTAGAGTTGTTCCAGCAGGTCGCGCTTGAGGGTGTCGAGGTCGGCAGCCACGGCTGCGCTGACGTTCTGTACCAGCGGAATCTGCGGCGCCTGCCAGTTGATGGCAGCGATGGACTCGGCAAAACGCTCGGCCGCCGGACGCATCAGCTCGCAGTGCGACGGCACGCTCACCGGCAATGGCAGCGCACGCTTGGCGCCACGGGCTTTGCAGCCTTCGATGGCACGCTCGACCGCAGCCTTGGCACCGGCGATCACCACCTGGCCAGGCGAGTTGAAGTTCACGGCGCTGACCACTTCGCCCTGGGCCGCTTCGGCGCAGGCTTCGATCACCACGGCGTCATCCAGGCCCAGGATAGCGGCCATGCCGCCCTGCCCGGCCGGAACGGCTTCTTGCATCAGTTGGCCACGGCGCTCGACCAGCTTGACCGCCTCACCGAGGGTCAGGCTGCCCGCGACAACCAGGGCGCTGTATTCGCCCAGGCTGTGACCGGCGACGAATGCCGGACGCGCGCCGCCTTCCGCCAGCCACAAGCGCCACAGGGCGATCGAAGCGGTCAGGATGGCCGGCTGGGTTTTATCGGTTTGATTGAGCTGCTCTTCCGGCCCTTGCTGGGTCAGTGCCCACAGGTCGTAACCGAGGGCGTCGGAAGCTTCTTTGAAGGTGTCCAGGACCAGCGGGTATTGCGCGCCCAGCTCGGCCAACATGCCGAGGGACTGCGAACCCTGCCCTGGAAAGACGAATGCGAGGGATGTAGACATGTAACAAGCCCCTAATGATCTGGTCGTCAAAAATGCGCACTCCTACGGAGGGAGCGCACGAAACTGACAGATTGGATGGTCAATTGAACTGGCCGGTCACATTTAAGCACTCTCGGGCCGATTCGCCTAAGGCAACAGGTCCTCAAGACGGCCGTGCAGGCGTTGCGGCAGGTTTTCCTGGATCTCGATCAGGGCCCGCGCAATCGCACTTTGAAAGCCTTCCACACCGGCCGAGCCATGGCTTTTAACCACGATACCCTGCAAACCCAGGAAACTCGCACCGTTATGCCGTGCCGGGGCGAGGTCGGCCTGCAGGCGACGCATCAACGGCAACGCCAGGGCGCCAACCAGGCGCGACGCCAGGTTCTGCTTGAACAACGCCTCGATACGCGTAGCGATCATGGTCGCCAAGCCTTCGCTGGATTTAAGCAGGATATTTCCGACAAACCCGTCGCACACCACTACATCGGCTTCGCCACGGTACAAACCGTCACCCTCGACAAAGCCGATGTAGTTCAAGCCCCGCGCGCCTTGCAGCAAAGTGGCGGCCAGCTTGACCTGCTGGTTGCCCTTGATGTCTTCGGTGCCGATATTCAGCAAGGCCACCCGTGGCCGGGCAACACCCAGCGCTTCGGCGGCCACCGAGCCCATCACGGCAAACTGGAACAAGTGCTCGGCACTGCAATCGACGTTCGCGCCCAGGTCCAGCAGTTGGCAATAGCCTTTCTGCGTCGGAATCGCCGCCACCATCGCCGGCCGGTCAATGCCAGGCAACGTCTTGAGCACAAACCGCGACAACGCCATCAGGGCCCCGGTATTGCCAGCACTGACACAGGCTTGCACCTTGCCGTCACGCAGCAGCTCCAGCGCCACCCGCATCGACGAGTCGTGCTTACCACGCAGGGCCGCCGCTGGCTTTTCATCCATGGTGATGGTTTCGCTGGCTGGCGTAATCGTCAGGCGCGCGCGATCCACCGCCGGATGGCTGGCAATCAGTTCTTCAAGTAGGGAGGGTTGACCGACGAGGGTCAGGTGCAGCGAGGGTGTAGCGGACAGGCTGGCAATGCAGGCCTGAACAATGTTGCGGGGACCGAAGTCCCCGCCCATTGCGTCTATCGCGATGACTAGAGCAGACAAGTGATTACTCGTCAGCGCCCTTGTCGATCACTTTACGACCACGGTATACGCCTTCTGGCGATACGTGGTGACGCAGGTGAATTTCACCGGTGGTTTTTTCTACAGACAGAGTGCTCGCCGTCAGGGCATCGTGCGAACGACGCATGTCACGGGCAGAGCGGGATTTTTTGTTCTGCTGAACAGCCATAATTGATTAACTCCTAAACGTTTGGGTCACGCTTTAACTGCGCCAATACACTGAACGGGTTGGACCGCGTTACCTCGTCCTCGCTCGGTTCGGGCTCGTCATCGAGCCCCTCCGGCTGCTGGCATTCTTCCGGATGATGAGCAGGCACAATGGGCAAGGCGAGCAGAAGCTCCTCCTCGATCAGTGCATGCAGATCCAATGGATCTTCGCCCAGTTCCAGCACGTCATAACCTTTCGGCAACGACTGGGTATTCGCACCCTCCTTCACCACAGCATAACTGCACTCACTGTGGATCGGCAGGGTGACCAGCTCAAGACAACGCTGGCAAACCATTTTGACTTCGGTGTCGATAAAGCTGTGGATTACCACAGACTTACGTTCATCTCGTTCAAAAACGAATTTGGCCTGCACCGTACCGACAGTGTCGGAAAGCGGGTCGCAGAGTCTCTCCAAATCGGCCAGCAGCAATTCACCTTGAAGGGAAGTGCCACGATCAGCCAATTTGCGCGGGTCAACGTGAGGTGGAATCGGGTCATTCAACATAGGCGCAGCATTATAGGGATGCACCCAGCCATGTCAAAGGAAATTCAGCCCTGTGCGTCAGCCGGTCGCCCCGCTAGAATCCCCGGCCGCCCTGAGGAGACGCCCATGCTGCCTTTATTACTCGCATCCAGCTCGGTTTATCGCCGGGAATTGCTGAGCCGCCTGCACCTGCCATTCATCTGCAGCTCACCGGATATCGACGAAAGCCACCGTGCAAATGAGTCCGCCGTGGAACTGGTCAAGCGTCTGGCCGAACAGAAAGCCCGCGCCCTCGCCACCAGCCACCCAGGGCATCTGATTATAGGCTCCGACCAGGTCGCGGCGCTCGATGGCCGGATCATCGGCAAACCGCACACTTTCGAAAACGCTCGCGAACAACTACTCGCCGCCAGTGGCAAGCGTGTGAGTTTCCTGACCGGCCTGGCGCTGCTTAACAGCAAAACCGGTCAATGCCAGATCGACTGCGTACCTTTTACCGTGCACATGCGCGAACTGGACGCGGCACGCATCGAGCGTTACCTGCGGATTGAGCAGCCGTACGACTGTGCGGGCAGTTTCAAGGCCGAAGGGTTGGGCGTGAGCCTGTTCCAGAGCACAGAGGGGCCGGATGCGACGAGCCTGGTAGGCCTGCCACTGATCCGACTGGTGGATATGCTGCTGGCCGAAGGCGTACAGATCCCTTGAAGCCCACCCCAAAACCACTGTGGGAGCTGGCTTGCCTGCGATAGCGGTGGATCAGCCGATATTGATGTCGACGGGCCCACCGCTATCGCGGGCAAGCCCGCTCCCACATTTGAATCGATGCGCCTGCTGGATCAGCGCAGGGATGGGCCTTGGAAGCCCATGTAAAAGGCCAGCTTCTCGGCGACGCTGGCACCCAGTTTCTTGGAGAATCGATCAAACGGCGATTCCTCAACCGTAAAGTCCACCAACTCTTTCTCGCCAATCACATCCCGCGCCACCGAACTGGCACTGCCCAGGCCATCGATCAGGCCCAGCGGCAACGCTTGTTCGCCCGACCACACCAGGCCGGAGAACAACTCCGGATGGTCTTTGTCCTTCAGACGATCGCCGCGCCCCTGCTTCACGCTGGCGATGAACTGACGATGCGTGGTGTCGAGCACACCCTGCCAGAACTGGGTTTCGTCAGCCTTCTGCGGCTGGAACGGATCCAGGAACGACTTGTGCTCGCCCGACGTGTAGGTGCGACGCTCTACACCGAGCTTCTCCATGGTGCCTACAAAGCCGTAGCCGGCCGCCGTTACACCAATGGAACCCACCAGGCTGGCCTTGTCGGCGTAGATCTGGTCGGCAGCACTGGCGATGTAATAGGCACCTGAAGCCCCTAGGTCGGAAATTACCGCATACAGCTTGGTATCCGGGTGCAGGCCACGCAGGCGGCGAATCTCGTCATACACGTAACCGGACTGCACCGGGCTGCCGCCTGGGCTGTTGATGCGCAGGATCACACCCTTGACCTTGGGGTCTTCAAATGCGGCACGCAGGCTGCTGACGATGTTGTCGGCGCTGGCGGACTCCTTGTCGGCAATCACCCCGCGCACTTCGATCAGTGCGGTGTAGTTGGCACCACGGGTTGCACTTTTTTCCATGTCCATCAGCGGGCTGAACAATGCGAGCATGGCGAGAAGCCAGACGAACGTCAGCAGCTTGAAGAAGATCCCCCAGCGCCGTGCACGGCGCTGTTCCTGGACGCTGGCCAGGAGGGTTTTCTCCAGCAGCTTCCAGCTTTTATCGTCGCTGTTTTCAGCCTTTTCGGGCGCTTTCCACTCGTCACTCATGCCATCAACCCCAGCAAAGACTTATTGGGCCCGGCTGAGCCAGGCCTGCAATTCGGAAAAATGATCGATCGTCAGACGCGGCTCATATTGCTGCAAGGCCTCGGCAGCCTGGGCGCCATAGCTGACCGCCACACTGTCCATGCCCGCATTGCGTGCCATCATCAGGTCGAAGGAAGCATCACCCACCATCAAGGCCTGGCGTGGCGACACGCCGCAATGGGCCAGGATCTGCTCCAGCATCAGAGGGTGAGGCTTGCTGGCAGTTTCATCGGCGGCGCGGGTGATATCGAAATAATCTTCCCAACCGTGGGCCTTGAGCACCCGATCCAGCCCGCGACGCGCCTTGCCGGTGGCGACCGCCAGGTGATAACCCTCGGCGCGGAACGCCTCCAGAGACTGCACCACACCGTCGAACAACGGCGAAGGCGTGGCTTCCAGGGCGATGTAGTGGTCCGCATAGTGATCACGGAAGGTGACCAGCTCAGCGTCGCTGATCTCGGGATACAAGGTGCGAATCGCCTCAGGCAGGCCCAGGCCGATGATGCCCTTGACCGCGTGATCGGTGCACAGCGCATAGCCCGAGCGGGTCGACGCCGCGTGCATCGACTCGACAATCCGGCCAATGGAGTTGGCCAGGGTGCCGTCCCAATCGAAAATCAGCAGTTTGTAATCAAGGTGCGACACTCAAACGCTCCACGGTCTTGGCCCACATCTCATCGACCGGCGCCTGCAGCTTCAACTCGCCACCATCAGGCAGTGGCACTGTGAGCATGTAGGCGTGCAGGAACAGGCGCTTGCCGCCCAGGTCGCGGATTTCCTTGGAGAAATCCTCGTCGCCGTACTTGGTATCGCCAGCAATGCAATGGCCGGCGTGCAAGGTGTGCACGCGAATCTGATGGGTACGCCCGGTCACCGGCTTTGCCTCGACCATAGTGGCGAAGTCACCGAAGCGACGCAGCACCTTGAACAGGGTCAGGGCTTCTTTGCCCTCCTCGTCCACTTCCACCATGCGCTCGCCGGAGCGCAGGTTGCTCTTCTGCAACGGCGCGCGGACGCTCTTGATGGAACTGGCCCAGTTGCCGCGCACCAGCGCCATGTAGCGCTTGTCCACGCCATCGCCACGCAGGGCGGTGTGAAGGTGGCGCAACATGCTGCGTTTCTTGGCGATCATCAGCAGGCCAGAGGTGTCACGGTCCAGGCGATGGACCAACTCCAGCTCCTTGGCGTCCGGGCGCAACTGACGAAAGGCTTCGATCACACCGAAATTCAGCCCACTGCCGCCGTGAACCGCAATACCGCAAGGCTTGTTGATCACGATCAGCTTGTTGTCTTCGAAGACAATCGATGCTTCCAGGCGTTGCAACAAACCCTGGGCCAAGGGCACAGGCTCGTCACGCTCGGGCACGCGAACCGGCGGCACACGGACGATATCGCCCGCCTGCAACTTGTACTCGGGCTTGATCCGACCCTTGTTCACCCGCACTTCACCTTTACGCAAGATGCGGTAAATCAGGGTCTTGGGCACGCCTTTGAGCCTGGCCAGGAGAAAATTGTCGATGCGTTGGCCGGCATATTCCGGCGAGACCTCGAGCAGCTGGACGCTGGGGGTCTGGGGGGCGGTAGTCGTCATGGCGGCGATGATAACAATTTTTTATGGAATTGAAGCACTTAATCATTGCTGCTATAGTCGCGAACGCCGCCAAAAGCGGCCTGGACAGAGGACTTGCGGCAAACTGCCGGCCCTGACCATCGCAATTCATCAGGACGCGAGGCCGTCCTACGGGGCTTTCGCCACCCTGGAAGGCTCAAGATTGTAACAAGCGCAGGTGACATGAGGCCTGAAGCGAGTGCAGAAAGCAGAGTGAATACTCGCGTTCTGCGCCGATATTTACGGCCAGTTCACAAAGTGCAGTCAGTCTTGGACCAGACCACGGCGAATGCTTCGGAAACAACGCCTGTTAAGAGCTGAGTGAGAGCGCAACCGCCCACACCTAGTCTTGTTTAGCCATGAGCGTGGACTCCCCATTGGAGAACACGGTAAATGCCAACCCGCTGCGGATTCTGCGCGCGGCAGCACCCGAATTATCAGGGATACGTGTAGGGTGGAGATGCACAACCGTCGGACCGTGTAGCACTAGGCTTATATTTAGACGCTTCATCTCGTCCACAGTCGCCGGTTGATTCCTCCTCCTGACCTTAGCTTTTGTTGAAGTGGTGCCTTTGTCACCACCGCTAACAAGCAGGACGCGTCCGTCGCGATACCGGCCCAATTGGCTGGTTTTTGCTGGACACTGGAGTGGCCAACCACTCTTGACGCACCTGACACCGACCGTGAGAAGTCGTGTGTGCCGAACGCCGTTTCCGGCAGCCCGGAAACCGACGGTACAACATGAAAAGAATGCTGATTAACGCAACTCAACCCGAAGAGTTGCGTGTTGCACTGGTAGATGGCCAACGCCTCTACGACCTGGACATCGAATCCGGTGCACGCGAGCAAAAGAAGGCCAACATCTATAAAGGCCGTATTACTCGCATCGAACCAAGCCTTGAGGCTGCCTTTGTCGATTTCGGCTCCGAGCGCCACGGCTTCCTGCCCCTCAAGGAAATCTCCCGCGAATACTTCAAGAAAGCCCCTGAAGGCCGCGTGAACATCAAGGACGTCCTGAGCGAAGGCCAGGAAGTCATCGTCCAGGTAGAAAAAGAAGAACGTGGCAACAAGGGCGCAGCCCTGACCACCTTCATCAGCCTGGCCGGCCGTTACCTGGTCCTGATGCCAAACAACCCACGTGCTGGCGGCATTTCCCGTCGCATCGAAGGCGAAGAGCGCAACGAACTGCGTGAAGCGCTGAACGGCCTGATCGCACCGGCCGACATGGGCTTGATCGTTCGCACTGCAGGCCTGGGCCGCAGCAGCGAAGAAATGCAGTGGGACCTCGACTACCTGCTGCAACTGTGGACCGCTATCAAAGAAGCGTCCCTGGATCGTTCCGCGCCGTTCCTGATCTACCAGGAAAGCAACGTGATCATCCGCGCCATCCGCGATTACCTTCGCCAGGACATCGGCGAAGTGCTGATCGACAGCGTTGAAGCCCAGGACGAAGCCCTGACCTTCATCCGCCAGGTAATGCCGCAGTACGCCAGCAAGATCAAGCTGTACGAAGACAGCGTTCCGCTGTTCAACCGTTTCCAGATCGAAAGCCAGATCGAGACCGCCTTCCAGCGCGTGGTCGAACTGCCTTCCGGTGGCTCCATCGTGATCGACCCGACCGAAGCCCTGGTGTCCATCGACATCAACTCGGCGCGTGCGACCAAAGGCAGCGACATCGAAGAAACCGCCCTGCAGACCAACCTAGAAGCGGCTGAAGAAATCGCCCGCCAGCTGCGCCTGCGTGATATCGGCGGCCTGATCGTGATCGACTTCATCGACATGACCCCTGCCAAGAACCAGCGCGCCGTGGAAGAAAAAGTCCGCGAATGCCTGGAAGCTGACCGTGCCCGCGTACAGGTCGGTCGCATCTCGCGCTTCGGCCTGCTGGAAATGTCCCGTCAGCGCCTGCGTCCATCCCTGGGCGAGAGCAGCGGCATCGTCTGCCCGCGTTGCAACGGCACCGGCATCATCCGTGACGTTGAATCGCTGTCCCTGGCGATCCTGCGCCTGATCGAAGAAGAAGCCCTGAAAGACCGCACCGCCGAAGTCCGCGCGCAAGTGCCAATCCCGGTTGCAGCCTTCCTGCTCAACGAAAAACGCAACTCGATCACCAAGATCGAACTGCGCACCCGTGCCCGTATCGTCATCCTGCCGAACGATCACCTCGAAACCCCGCACTTCGAAGTGCAACGCCTGCGTGACGACAGCCCGGAAGCCCACAGCGGCCAGTCCAGCTACGAAATCGCCGCTGCTGCCGCCGAAGTGGAAGAAGTCCAGCCAGCCGCCGCGACCCGAACCCTGGTTCGCCAGGAAGCTGCAGTCAAGACCGCTCCAGCTCGTGCCAATGCACCGGTTCCAGCTGAAGTTGCAGCGCCAGTTGCCGCGCCGGCCGCCCTGCCTGAGCCGAGCCTGTTCAAAGGCCTGGTGAAATCGCTGGTCAGCCTGTTCGCCACCAAGGAAGAACCAGTTGCTCCGGTTGTGGTTGAGAAACCGGCCTCCGAGCGCCCTGCACGCAACGAAGAGCGTCGCAACGGTCGCCAACAGAGCCGTAACCGCAACGGTCGCCGTGACGAAGAGCGCAAGCCGCGCGAAGAACGTGCACCGCGTGAAGAACGCGCTCCACGTGAAGAGCGTGCCCCTCGCGAAGCCCGTGAAGAAACCCCGACCGTAGAACGTGCACCCCGCGAAGAGCGCGCCCCACGTACTCCGCGCGCCCCACGCGAAGACCGCAAGCCACGTGGCGAGCGTGAAGAGCGTGTGCGTGAACTGCGTGAGCCGCTGGACGCAGCCCCTGCTGCCGTAGCCGGTGCCGCCGCTGCTACCGAAGAGCGCCCAGCTCGCCAGCCACGTGAAGAGCGTGCGCCACGTGAAGAGCGCCAACCTCGCGCCCCGCGTGAAGAGCGTCAACCGCGTGCCGAACAAGCCGCTGCCGCCAGCGAAGAAGAAGTGCTGACCGGCGAAGAGCAACTGCAGGAAGACGGTCAGGAAGGCGCCGAAGGCGATCGTCCACGCCGCCGCTCCCGTGGCCAGCGTCGTCGCAGCAACCGTCGTGAGCGTCAACGTGATGCCAACGGCAACGTGATCGAAGGCTCGGAAGAGACCGGCGAAAACGCAGAAGCCGCGACCAGCGAACCGACTGGCGCTGAACTGGCTGCCGGCCTGGCCGTTACCGCTGCTGTTGCCAGCTCGGTCATCAGCGCTCCTGCTGAAGCCCAGGCTCACGAGCAGGCTGAACGCGCCACTGCTGCTGTCGAAGAAACCGTAGTGGTTGAAGCACCTGCTGCCGAGGCCCCAGTGGTTGAAGCGCCGGTTGTTGAAGCACCAGCAGTTGAAGCGCCAGTTGTAGAGGCACCGGTTGTCGAAGCCACTACCCCAATCGAAGCGCCGGCTGTTCCGGAAGTGGAAGTTGCCCAGGCACCTGAAGCCCAACCAGAAGTTGAAGTGGCGGTCGTTGAACCGGCACCTGTGGTTGAGCCCGAGCCAGTGGTTGAAGCGATTGTTGAAGCACCGGTTGTCGACGCCGCTCCAGAAGTTCGTGAAGTTCGTGAAGTTCGTGAAGAACAGACTGCCTTCCAATGGACTGCCGAGCCAGCCGCTTCGGTTGAAGCGCCAGAACCTGCCCCAGTGGTAGAAGAAGCGCCGGCACCGGTTGCCGAAGTCGTGGTTGCCGAGCCAGCCCCAGTGGTTGAGCCTGCTCCGGCCGCAGAACCTGCACCCGCAGTTGAAGCACCGGTGGTTGCCGAAGTGGCAGCGCCAGTGGTTGAAGCCGCACCGGCCAGCGCCCTGACTGAAAACGGCCGTGCACCGAACGACCCACGTGAAGTGCGTCGTCGTCGCAAGGAAGCTGAAGCCGCAGCAGCTGCTGCCGCGGCACAGGAAGCAGAACACGAGAGCAAGCCTCTCGCCTGATTCCAGCAGCCACTAAAAAGCCCCGCCTGAGTGATCAGGCGGGGCTTTTTTATTCAAAAACGGGAAAACCGTGGCTGCTGGCCCGACGCCTTTACCAGCCCATGCCGCCTGCCATCTTATCGTAACGATTTGCCGCGTTCTCGAGCGCCCTGTGACCAGCATCGGCCGACTGGACTGGACGGCTTTTCCGAGAGGCGGGCTCGTGGTGTGTCGCCTCAGCTTTCACCTCAGCTTTGGGCTGACCCGACGCCTGGGAGGAAGCATGAGGGATAACGGCAGGGGTAAAGACGTTTGGCTGAATAGTATTAGGCATTGGCTCTACTCTCATATTCATTGAGGAAACTCTACCGGTCCGGCTAGAGCCCCTTCAGTAGAAGCGAGGCCTTGAATCGCGGGCATCGGAGTTATCCCAGCGGAAGGTCAGAACCATCACCAGCCTGTGTACGCTTGCTTGCATCTTCCCAGTTCAGCCTGCTGGGCACATCTACATCCCATAACACACCGGGATCCTCAACTTGTACCTCTCTTAAGGCAGGCCGCTCAAACAAGGGCCGGGCCCCGCGATCTCCCGTCAGCGCCATGAGTGCCGGCCCATACATGCGCGCAAAAGCAACCGGATGCCCGTATTGCCCGGCGTACACCGGCACGCTGATGCCTTCCAACCCCTCGATCACCCGCTCAATACTTGCGGCGCGGATAAACGGCATATCCCCCAGCACCACCAACCAGCCGTCTGCCTCACCAGTGGCCGCAACCGCCGCTGCAATACTGTCGCCCATACCAGCCGAACGCAGCAGCAGGACGTCACAACCATAGGCTTCGGCCAACCGAATGACATCCGCACGATCAGGCGACGTCACCACCCAACGCCTCACGACGCGCTCAGGCAGGTTCACCAGCACCTGCTCGATCACCGGCCGCACCACGCCGTCCAGGCCAACACAATCCACCAACAACTTATCCTGGTCCGCCCCGGCTTCAGCGCGGAAACGACTGCCCTGCCCTGCCGCCAGCACAATCGCCGTGACGGTCACTTTGCGACCACCGGCAACGGCTTCTTCTGCATCGGCGCTACGCCGTTCTTGATCGCGACAATTTCCGCCATCAACGACAACGCGATTTCGGCCGGCGTGTGGCTGCCGATATGCAAGCCAATCGGCCCGTGCAGGCGCGCAATCGCCTCGGTCGATAAGCCAAGCGCTGCCAGGTTTTCCCGGCGTTTCTGGGTGTTGACCCGCGAACCCAGGGCGCCAATGTAGAACGCCGAGGAATTCAGTGCCGTGAGCAACGCCATATCATCCAGACGCGGGTCATGGGTGAGGCAGACGATGGCCGTGCGCTCATCGGTCTGGATGTTCAGCACCGCTTCATCGGGCATGCCCGGCACAAAGCGACCGTGCTGTTCTTCCCACCCGTAGACGAACTCGTCGCGGGGGTCGCAGATCAACACTTCGAAATCCAGCAAACGCGCCATTTCCGCCACATAACGTGACAGCTGACCGGCGCCGATCAGCAGCAGGCGCCAGCGCGGGCCGTAGATGGCGCGCAAACGTTCGCCGTCGAAGGTCACCACATCGGTCTTGCTTGCGTCGCTCAGGGTGACTTTGCCACTGGTCAGTTCCAGCTCACGTGCGACGATCTGATGATCTTCACATCGCGCAAGCAAGTCGGCTACCCACGCCCACTCATCCACCCGCTCCTCGGTCAGGCGCAGGGTGCCACCACATGGCAGGCCAAAACGCGCGGCTTCATCGCGGGTAACCCCATAGGTCACCAACTGCACCGGTGGCCCGTCTTCAGGCAAGCGACCATCCTGCAGGCGTGCAATCAGGTCATCCTCGATGCAACCGCCCGACACCGAACCGATCACCACGCCATCGCCACGCAATGCCAGCATCGCCCCCGGCGGCCGTGGTGCGCTGCCCCAGGTCTGGACCACGCTGTACAACACCACTCGCTGCCCGGCGCGGCGCCATTCGAGCACGCTGCGCAGGACATTCAAATCAACACTGTCCACATAACCTCCTGCAAGCGTTAAAACCGATTCACTTACTGTAAAACAAAAGCCGCCAAAGTAATGAGCCAGAAACGCAAACGCCCCGAACCAGTCGGGGCGTTTGTGGGTTGCTGTGGCGTCAGCTCACGCCAGCAGCGGCTTACTTGACGACAGGTGCAGGGCCTTCGGCCACGCCCAGGTCATCGATTTCGCGGGTTTCCGAGATACCGGTACCGCCGGACGCCAGCTCGCTTTGCAGCTTGTCGGTGTCCAGTTCCTTGACCCACTTGGCCACAACGATGGTGGCAACGGCGTTACCTACCAGGTTGGTCAGCGCGCGGGCTTCGGACATGAAACGGTCGATACCCAGGATCAGCGCCAGGCCGGCAACCGGCAGGTGGCCTACGGCCGACAAGGTCGCAGCCAGTACGATGAAGCCAGAACCGGTCACGCCAGCAGCGCCTTTGGAGGACAGCAGCAGCACCAGCAGCAGGGTGATCTGGTGGGTGATGTCCATGTGGGTGTCAGTCGCCTGGGCGATGAACACGGCGGCCATGGTCAGGTAGATCGAAGTACCGTCGAGGTTGAACGAGTAGCCGGTCGGGATCACCAGGCCTACAACGGATTTCTTCGCGCCCAGACGCTCCATCTTGATCAGCATGCGTGGCAGTGCGGATTCCGAGGAAGAAGTACCCAGTACGATCAACAGCTCTTCACGGATGTAGCGGATCAGCTTGATCACGCTGAAACCGTGAGCGCGGCAGATACCGCCCAGCACTATCAGTACGAACAGGATGCAAGTGATGTAGAAGCAGATCATCAACTGGCCCAGCTGCACCAGCGAACCTACGCCGTAGGCACCGATGGTGAACGCCATGGCGCCCAGGGCACCGATTGGCGCGAGCTTCATGATCATGTTGATGATGTTGAACATCACGTGGGCGAAGCGATCGATGAAGTCCAGCACCGGCTTGCCGTAGGCACCCAGGCGGTGCAGGGCGAAACCGAAGATCACCGAGAACATCAGCACTTGCAGGATGTCGCCGTTGGCGAAGGCGCCGACGATGGTGTTAGGGATCACATTGAGGATAAAGCCGACGATGCTCTGGTCTTTACCGGCAGTGACGTAGGCCGCCACTTTGGAAGCGTCCAGGGTCGCTACGTCGATGTGCATGCCGGCGCCCGGTTGCACAACGTTGACCACGATCAGGCCGATCAGCAGTGCGATAGTCGAAACGATTTCGAAGTACAGCAGCGCGTAGCCGCCGGTTTTGCCGACCGATTTCATGCTTTGCATGCCAGCGATGCCGCTGACAACGGTGCAGAAGATGATCGGGGCGATGACCATTTTGATCAGTTTGATGAAACCGTCACCCAGCGGCTTGAGGGCCACACCGGTCTGCGGGTAGAAGTGACCGAGCAAAATACCGATAACGATTGCGACGATCACCTGGAAGTACAGGGATTTGTAGATTGGCTGACGAGTCGTCATTGCAAAGTTCCTCAATCGTCCCGTGTGGCAAAGATCCGCCATTGCCCACGACACTTGAATTGCGAACCCTCCTGCACTGGAGGGATTTGTTGTTTGCGAGCCCTGTAGGAACAAGCCTGCGCTGTAATCCTTATCGCAAACGCCGTGCCACTTTGCTTAAAAACCCTGAAGGCCTTTAGACATCAGGGCTGGGGGCTCCTGGGCGCCCTCCCCCGCGCCAAAACAGGTGGCGGATTTCCGCCCACTCGACCCATCCCGTCCTACAATTTGGCGGATATCCGCCTTGTGACCGCATCCTCGCCTGGCTACCATCGGCCCCTCCATGGACGAGGCCTTCGCATGCGTGAACGTACCATCGCCAGTCATTACGCCCGGGCCGCCCTCGGCGGGGCGCGTCGGGCCGGCTATGACTACTCGGGCCTGCTGCAACAGGTGGGCATCACTCCGGAGCTGCTGACCGAACCCCGCGCCCGCATCGCGCCGGAACAGTTCACCCGCCTGCTGCAAATGCTCTGGCTGGCGCTGGACGACGAATACCTGGGATTCGCCGACGGCCCGAGTAAACGCGGCACTTTCGCCATGATGTGCCACGCGCTGATCCACTGCCGCACCCTGGAGAAGGCCCTGGAACGCGGTTTATTATTTTATAGCCTATTCCCACAAGGCCCGCGCTGGCAGCTGACACGCGAAGGCGAAATGGCCCGCTTGAGCCTGGACGACTCGCAGTTGTGGGACCCGGATCATTTCTTGAGTGAGTGCCTGTTGGTGATCTGGCATCGCCTCGGCAGTTGGCTGATCGGCCAGCGTATCCGGTTGCATCAGGCCACTTTCAGCTACCCAATGCCGGCGCACGCCAGCGAATATGACCTGTTGTTTCCCTGTGCCCAGGTATTCGGTGCACCGAACAGCAGCCTGGTATTTCCCGCGCGCTACCTGAACCTGCCGTTGTTGCAGGATGAACGCACCCTCAAGCACTTCCTGGAACGCTCCCCCGCCGATCTGCTGTCGCGGCCGGACGAAGGCGACAGCTTGAGCAGCCAACTACGCCGCCTGCTCAGCCGCGACCGCACGCCCTGGCCGGACCTGGAAGCCGTGGCCCAGCACCTGCACATCAGCCCGCAGACCCTGCGCAGGCATTTGCGCGAAGAAGGCACCAGCTTTCAGGCACTCAAGGATGAGCTGCGGCGGGACATCGCCATCTATCATCTGGGCCGGGCGGATTTGTCGTTGCAGGAGATTGCCGAGCAGCTCGGGTTTTCTGAGCCGTCGGCATTTCATCGGGCGTTCAAGAAGTGGACGGGGCTGACGCCGGGGGCGTATCGCGCGCAGGAGAGTTAGAGGAAAAAGTTATCTTTGTGGTGAGCGGGCTCACCACAAAAACCGATCAAACGGCGGGGAAGTGAATCTTGAACGCCGCGCCGCCCAACGGCGAATCACCCAAGGTCAACCGCGCGCCATAGCTTTCAATGATGTCCTTGACCACCGCCAAGCCGATCCCCTGCCCCGGATGCTGGCGATCAAGCCGCTCGCCCCGCTGCAGAATCCTTGCCCGCTGATCCGGCGGCACGCCTGGGCCATCGTCTTCAATACACAGCTCACTGCCTTCGAGGTTTTCCACGAAGCTGATGCGCACTTCGCCCAAACACAGGCGGTAGGCGTTTTCCAGCAGGTTGCCGAGCAACTCCAGCAAGGCGCCCTTCTCGATCGGCACGTCGCACTCTTCCGGAAGTTCAAAGGACACAGTGACGCGCTTGTCGCGGTAAACCTTGTCCAGCGTATCGCACAGGCTTTGCAGCACCGGTTCAAGCCGCACCTGGTGACGCACCAGGCCGCTTTTACGCAGGCTGGCACGTTGCAACTGGTAGCTGATCTGCTGGCTCATGCGCTCGATCTGCGATTGCAGCACCCAGGCCTGGTCGCGATCTTCCGGGCGCTGGGCCATGTCTTCGCTCACGCCTTGCAGGACGGCGAGCGGGGTTTTCAGGCTGTGAGCAAGGTCGTCGAGCGAATCGCGGTAACGCGCCCGTTGTTCACGCTCACTGTGCAGCAAGCGGTTGAGGGAGCCGGTGAGGCGCAACAGTTCGCGGGGATGTTGTTCGGACAGGCTCTCGCGGGTGCCGCCTTCGATCTGGTCAAGCTCCTGGCTCAGCCGTCGCAGCGCCTGCAAACCCCAGGTCAGCCCCAGCCACAGCAACGTCAGCAGCACCAGCAACGCGGCGCCAAAGCCCAGGTAGAGGTTTTCGCGCAGGCCTTCGAGGGTCAGTTGGTATTCGCGCACCGGTTGCAGGGCAACGATGCTGAACGCCGCACTTTTACCGCCGAGCAGCCTGACCTCCACGTCATAGACGAAGAACTCCTGGCCATTGGCCTCGCGAATCCGTGCAAATTCATTGCCGCGCCCGTCGTAGCGCGGTTTGTAGTTGATATTTTCTTCCTTGGTCGCCCGCGAACGCCACACCAAGTGGCCTTCACGGTCGTAGATATAGCCGAGCAAGCGGCTGTCGCTGAGATTGAAGCGTTCGTCCGGCAACTGCGCTGGCATCAGCAGGCGGTTATTTTCGACCCGCGCGGCAGAGATGAGCGTGGTGACGTCCGAGGCCAGGCGCTGCTCGATGGAATCCTGCAACGCCAGGCTGAACGCCCCTTGCATCGCCGGCAACAAACCCAGCATGAACAGCACGGCCAGGGTCGCGGCCGCCAGCATCAAGCGCACGCGTAGCGAGCGAATCAACGGCAGCGCTCATTGAACAGGTAGCCCAGGCCACGCACCGTGTCGATTGGCTTGAACCCGGCCGGGCCTTCCAGCTTGCGACGCAGGCGGCCGACCAGCACTTCGATGACATTCGGATCACGCTCGTCGTCATCGGGGTAGAGCTGTTCCATCAAGCGATCCTTGGCCACCACTTGCTGGTGATGGCGCATCAGGTACTCAAGGATTCGGTATTCGTAGGCCGTCAGCGCCAGGGGCTGTTCGTCGAGGGACGCCTGCTTGCGGTTGAGGTCCAGCAGCAGCGGGCCTGCGACAATCGTCGACTGGGTAAACCCGCTGGAACGGCGCAACAAAGCGTTCATCCGCGCCTCCAGCTCTTCGAACTGGAACGGCTTGACCACGTAGTCGTCGGCACCGGCCGCCAGGCCTTCGACCTTGTCCTGCCAGTTGCCACGGGCAGTGAGGATCAGGATCGGGAAGGTCTTGGCCTGGGTGCGCAGTTGGCGGATCAGGTCCAGGCCGCCCATGCCGGGCAGGCCCAGGTCGATGATCGCCAGGTCATGGTTGAACTGGCCGGTCTGGTACAGGGCCTCTTCGGCATTGGCCACGGCCTCGACCACATGCCCGCTGTCGGTCAGGCGGGTCAACAGGTGATGACGCAGCAGCGCCTCATCTTCCACCACCAGCAATTTCATAAGGCTCTCCAAAGCAAATCAACTGTCCGACAGAGGGATATCATAGCGGCCCTGCAAGTCTTGCGGGCGCAGTTTAATGCCATTGAACTGGCCGGTCAGGTGTTCATAGCCGGCGCGATAGGCCGGCTGCGGGGTTGCCAGGCCCAGGGACTGGCCCCAGGGCGTGGGTTGGCTGGCAGATTCTTCGAAACTGACACGCTGGATCAAGGTGCTGGATTTCTTGGTTTTCTCACCGCCGAACGCGGCAAAGGCACGATCGCCTGCCTGGGCTCCGGCAGTGGCACTGAGCATGGTTAACGCCAACATCAGCTGTTTGATCACGGTCATGGTGTTACCTCTACGCGTTTGGCTGCTGCCCTTGTGTGAGTTCCAGACTACGCAGGCGCCCCTGAACTCCCCCTGAACAGGCTCTGAACCTCACCTGAACCGCAGCGGGCTATCCTGTTGCCCATCAACTCGGCAAAATACCGCCCATGAATTCCCTACCCGCTTGCTGCACCCCACTCGACGCCCATTGGCCGCTGCCCGAACCCTTGCCGGGCACGGTGTTTCTCAGCACGCGCTTTGACCCCGCCTTATTAACGGCCGGCGATTTCCAGCGTAGCGCCGTGCCGCCACCGGCCAGCATCCAGCGCTCGGTGCCCAAGCGCCAGGCCGAATTCCTGGCCGGTCGAGTGTGTGCCCGCGCGGCCCTGCAACAACTCGATCGCCTCAACTACATCCCCGCCATCGGTGAAGACCGTGCGCCGGTTTGGCCTGCGCATATCTGTGGCTCCATCACCCACAGCACCGGGCATGCGGCGGCGATTGTCGCGCACAAGGCACAATGGCGTGGGCTGGGGATGGACTTGGAGAATGTGCTGAGCCTGGACCGGGCGGAGCGGCTGGCTGGGGAAATCCTCACGCCCGATGAACTGCAACGTATGGCAACGCTACCGCGAGAGCAGATCGCACAATTGGTGACATTGACGTTTTCGGCCAAGGAGAGCCTGTTCAAGGCGCTCTATCCGATTGTGCAGAAGCGTTTCTATTTTGAGCATGCCGAGGTAATGGAGTGGACTGAGGCCGGGTATATAAGGCTGCGGTTGCTGACGGATTTGTCCGAGGAGTGGTGCCACGGCATGGAGTTGACGGGACAGTTTGCGGTGGATGACGGGCAGTTGTTGAGCCTGGTGGCTATCGGCGCCTGATCCGGTATCAGGGTTTCTCCTGATCCCTCGGCCAACTCAGGCTGAAGCACGCCCCACCCAGGTTATTGCTCTTGCCAATCAACGCCCGCCCGCCGTGCCAATAGATGATCCGCCGTACGATCGACAACCCCAGCCCGTGCCCGCCAGACGCACGAGTGCGGCTGTCGTCCAGGCGCAGGAATGGCGTGAAGATGCGCTCCCAGGCACTCTCAGGCACACCGGGGCCATCATCCTCCACGTCGATGCGGCAACGCACCTGGCCCACCTGATAACTGATCAACACCTGGCCCTGGGCATGACGCATGGCATTGCTCACCAGATTCTGCAGCGCACGGTGCAGGTAACGTGGCTCGGCATCCACCCACGCATCCTCCCAATGCGCCGAAGACAGGCAAATGCCCCTGCTCACTTTGACCTGCGGACGCAGTGGCGATAATTCGCCTATCACCTGATCAAGCAGCGCATCGAGGTCGACCCGCTGGAAATTCAGCTCCGGCGAGCCTTGTTCCAGCCGCGCATACGTGAGCATTTCATCGACCAGGCCATCAAGGTCCTGGATATCGCTGTCCATGCCTTCCAAGTATTTACGCCGCGCCTCGGCCGTGGTGGCATCACCGACCATCTCCAGGCCGAACCGCAAGCGCGCCACCGGTGTGCGCAGTTCGTGGGACACCGCGCGTACCAGTTCACGCTGGATCGCCAGCAACTGCTGCAAGTGCTCGGCCATGCCATTGAACGCCGCGGCCAGGCGCCCCACCGAGTCAGCGCCACGGGCCGGTACGCGAACTTCCAGGTTGCCCTTGGCGATCCGGGTGGCGGCGGCTTCCAGGCCGCGCAGCCGCCGTTCAAGCTGACGTACCAATAGATAGACGATCAAACCGATCAGCGTCAGGCCGATCAACGCGATCAGGATCAGCCATTGCGGCGGGTAAGGGTTCATCTGATACAAAGGCCCCAGTTCCAGCACCCATGGCGTGCCGACCATGCCAGCGAACACGCGGATCGAATCGCCGCCCTTGCCCAGGGCCATCACGGTGTCGCCTTCCGAGACGCGGCGGCGCTGGTCTTCGTCCATGTCGGCCTGGTCGAGCGTCATCAGGTGCATGTCGAAGCCAAACCCTTTGGCGTCTTTTATATCCGCCAGGCGTTGCGGCTGTTCAGCCACCGGGAAGCGCACCAGTTCGTCGGCGAGCAGGTAGATAGTTGCGCGCGCCAGCTGTTCGCTGATCTGCTGCACTTCGCCCGTGAGTACCAGTTGCGACTGATCACTGACCAGGCGCAGCACCCGCGCGGCGTGAGGCCCGGTCTGCTCCACCAGCACCTGGCCGCGTTGCAGGCGATTGCGCTGGCTCAAGTCCAGTTGCGCATCGGCCAGGGGGCGCAGTTCCAGGGGAATGCCGAGCAAGCGCTCCCACACGGCCAAGGCGCGCTGGCGTTCGATGGGGCTCATGGGTTGCAGGTTGTCGCCCATCAAGGCGAAGGTGCCGTGGGCCAGGCGCTCGCGGTATTGGCCGCTGCGCACTTCATTGAGCAGGTGCAGGGCCAGCACGCCGAGCAGCGCCACCAGGATCAGCGCCGCGCACATGCCGCCGTAGATGCGCAGGAAGATCGAGTTCACAGCGGCATGTCGGCAGCAGCTTCAGGGACGAACAGGTAGCCCTTGCTGCGAATGGTCTTGATCAGGCGCGGATGGATCGGGTCGTCACCTATCTTGGGGCGGATGCGCGAGATACGCACGTCGATGGAGCGGTCCTGGCCGTCGTAACCGATACCGCGCAGGGCGATGAAGATTTCTTCGCGGGACAAAATGCGCCCGGCATTGGCCACCAGCAGCCACAGTAGGTCGAACTCGGCACTTGTCAGCTCGATACCGGCATTATTCAGCCAGGCTTCGCGCAGGGCATTGTCCACCACCAAGGGGCCGAATTGCAGGCGACGCTGGTTCTCCACGGCCGCCGGTTCCGCCGGTTCGCTGCGCCGTAGCAGGGCCTGGATGCGCGCCAGCAACAGGCGCGGGCGCACGGGTTTGCACACGTAATCGTCGGCGCCCATGTCCAGGCCCAGTACCTGGTCCATGTCATCGGTGCGCGCGGTGAGCATCAGGATCACGCCGTCATAGCGCTCGCGCACCTTGCGGCAGATGCTCAAGCCGTCTTCGCCGGGCAACATCAGGTCGAGGATCACCAGGTCAGGCTGTTCGTCGATGATGCGCGCCGCGGCCAGGGCGCCATCGCCTTCCACGGACACTCGCAGGCCGTTGCTCTCCAGATACTCACGGGTCAATTCGGCCAATCGCTGGTCGTCTTCGACTATCAATACCTGCCAGGCTTCTTGCTCCACGGGTGACCTCAATGTCTGTCATAAAAGGCGGGCATGATCTGGGTAACTGCACAGCCCGATGCGGCCGATTGTAGCCATGGGCCAGCCCTCAAACACAAGCCGGGAAATCCATTCGGTGATCGCGTTTTTTTGTGATAGGGTTCGCGCCCTTCGAAAATGGGCAGGTTGTTTTAAGCCCGAAACATTTAATGACAAACGGCGTAATCCAGCAGCAGTGCGGCCTACACACCCATTCAACCTTTCTTACACATTTTACCCACAGCGTTATCCACAGGTTACTGCGTTGCTAACCCCTCGAAAACGCATTATCTTGTACCTCGGCACTGTAGAAGACCCTACATGTGGGGTTTTCGAAGAAAGCACCCAACCACACAAGTGGCAAGAAATTCAAGCGTTTTATTGCTAGCGCAGCATGGAACCAACCGATTTTCAGTAGACCAAACCGCTCACGCGGATGGCAGCTGTTTCCCATCCCCGATATGGAAAACGGTACGGGTGTTGCAGGAAGAGCCTGGCACTCGCAATCAAATATAGAACGTGGAGACAACCCCCCATGCAAACCGACACAACTCGCGAGAACCCGCAAGGCTCCGTGCCGCAGGCCGCCGATTCGAACCTGGATCTGTCCGCCACTGCACCCGGCCAATTGCGTGTGATCAAGCGTAACGGCACTGTCGTTCCTTACACCGATGACAAAATCACCGTCGCCATCACCAAAGCGTTTCTTGCAGTTGAAGGCGGCACCGCTGCCGCCTCGTCGCGCATCCACGACACCGTTGCCCGCCTGACCGAACAAGTCACCGCGACCTTCAAGCGTCGCATGCCTTCGGGCGGCACCATCCACATCGAAGAAATCCAGGACCAGGTCGAACTGGCCCTGATGCGTGCCGGCGAACAGAAAGTTGCCCGCGACTACGTGATCTACCGTGACGCACGTTCCAAGGAACGCGCTGTACGCACCCCAGCTGAAGAAGCTGCGGTACAAGCTCACCCATCGATCCGCATCACCCTGGCCGACGGCACGTTTGCCCCGTTGGACCTGGGTCGCCTGAACACCATCGTCACCGAGGCCTGTGAAGGCCTGGAAGAAGTCGACGGTGACCTGATCCAGCGCGAAACCCTGAAGAACCTGTACGACGGCGTGGCCCTGACCGACGTCAACACCGCCCTGGTGATGACCGCCCGTACCCTGGTTGAACGCGAGCCGAACTACTCGTTCGTGACCGCGCGCCTGCTGATGGACACCCTGCGTGCCGAAGGCCTGGGCTTCCTGAAAGTCGCCGACAGCGCCACCCACCACGAAATGGCCGACCTGTACGCCAAGGCGCTGCCTGCCTACATCGCCAAGGGTATCGAATTCGAATTGCTGAACCCGATCCTGGCCACCTTCGACCTGGAAAAACTCGGCAAGGCGATCAACCACGAGCGTGACCAGCAGTTCACCTACCTGGGCCTGCAAACCCTGTACGACCGTTACTTCATCCACAAGGACGGTATCCGCTTCGAACTGCCGCAAGTGTTCTTCATGCGCGTGGCCATGGGCCTGGCAATCGAAGAGAAGCAGAAAGAAGACCGTGCCATCGAGTTCTACAACCTGTTGTCGTCCTTCGACTACATGTCGTCGACCCCGACCCTGTTCAACGCCGGTACCCTGCGTCCACAGCTGTCCAGCTGCTACCTGACCACCGTGCCGGATGACCTGTCGGGCATCTACCACGCGATCCACGACAACGCCATGTTGTCCAAATTCGCTGGCGGCCTGGGCAACGACTGGACCCCGGTGCGTGCACTGGGTTCGTACATCAAGGGCACCAACGGCAAGTCCCAGGGCGTTGTACCGTTCCTGAAAGTGGTGAACGACACCGCCGTCGCCGTGAACCAGGGTGGCAAGCGCAAAGGCGCTGTCTGTGCCTACCTGGAAACCTGGCACATGGACATCGAAGAGTTCATCGAGCTGCGCAAGAACACCGGTGATGACCGTCGTCGTACCCACGACATGAACACCGCCAACTGGATCCCTGACCTGTTCATGAAGCGTGTCTTCGACGACGGCCAGTGGACCCTGTTCTCGCCTTCCGAAGTGCCGGACCTGCACGACCTGACCGGCAAGGCTTTCGAAGAGCGCTACGAGTACTACGAAGCCCTGGCTCAGTACCCTGGCAAGATCAAGCTGTTCAAGACCATCCAGGCCAAAGACCTGTGGCGCAAAATGCTGTCCATGCTGTTTGAAACCGGCCACCCATGGCTGACCTTCAAAGACCCGTGCAACCTGCGCAGCCCGCAGCAGCACGTGGGCGTGGTCCACAGCTCGAACCTGTGCACCGAGATCACCTTGAACACCAACAAGGACGAGATCGCCGTTTGCAACCTGGGCTCGATCAACCTGCCGAACCACATCGTCAACGGCAAGCTGGACACCGCCAAGCTGGAACGTACCGTCAACACCGCCGTGCGCATGCTCGATAACGTGATCGACATCAACTACTACTCGGTGCCACAGGCGCAGAACTCCAACTTCAAGCACCGTCCGGTCGGCTTGGGCATCATGGGCTTCCAGGACGCGCTGTACCTGCAGCACATTCCTTACGGTTCGGACGCTGCGGTCGAGTTCGCCGACAAGTCCATGGAAGCAGTCAGCTACTACGCGATCCAGGCTTCCTGCGACCTGGCCGACGAGCGCGGCGCCTACGAGACGTTCCAGGGTTCGCTGTGGTCCAAAGGCATCCTGCCGCTGGATTCGCAACAGATCCTGATCGAGCAACGTGGCCAGAAGTACATCGACGTTGACCTGGAAGAATCCCTGGACTGGGCGCCAGTACGTGCCCGTGTGCAGAAAGGCATTCGTAACTCCAACATCATGGCCATCGCGCCGACCGCGACCATCGCCAACATCACTGGCGTATCGCAGTCGATCGAACCGACTTACCAGAACCTGTATGTGAAATCGAACCTGTCGGGCGAATTCACCGTGATCAACCCGTACCTGGTTCGCGACCTGAAAGCCCGCGGCCTGTGGGACTCGGTCATGATCAACGACCTGAAGTACTACGACGGTTCGGTGCAGCAGATCGAGCGCATCCCGCAAGAACTCAAAGAGCTCTACGCGACCGCATTCGAAGTGGACACCAAGTGGATCGTTGACGCCGCCAGCCGTCGTCAGAAGTGGATCGACCAGGCTCAGTCGCTGAACCTCTACATCGCTGGCGCTTCGGGCAAGAAGCTGGACGTGACCTACCGCATGGCGTGGTACCGTGGCCTGAAAACCACTTACTACCTCCGTGCCCTGGCCGCGACCAGCACCGAGAAGTCGACTATCAACACCGGTAAGCTGAACGCGGTTTCCAGCGGCGGTAACCACGGTGATGATTCGGTGCTTGCAGCGCCAGCCGGCCCGGCCCCCGTGCCAAAGGCCTGCGCGATTGACGAGCCGGATTGCGAAGCTTGCCAGTAAGCTGAGTCGGTTCCGGATCGCAACAATCCGGAACTGAAAAAACGCCGACAAACCTGAGCATGATTGGGTTTGTCGGCTTTTTTATGGCCGCTTAGAAAAGCACCGTGTAAATACCTGGGCCTGGAGCACCGCCTCGCCCTCCCCATAGCTCCTTACGATTGCCAATCACCGCCATGGAATGTGCATTCGTTTCATAAGTCCCCACCATCCCCCGCGCAAAATCACTTTGAAAGCCCGGCCTGTAGTGATCTTTCAGCCCAAGCCTATGCAAGCCCTCGCGGGAATGCTCGCCATCATTCAAGCTGATCAGCGCATCCTTGAAGCTTCTCGTGGCATTTCTGTCGTTTTCGCCAGGAGAGCCACTATTCCCTTCCATCTGCGCTCGCTTGGCACTCGCCGCATACATAAAGTTTGCGTTGGTCATTAATGCAGGGTCATCACCCTTGAAGCGCGCCTCTCGCGCAGCCATGCGCAGCTCATCCTTGGTCAGCTTGAGTTTGAATCCATCACGCATCTCCACCTCATAGGTATTGCCCTTCAACTCGACATTCTTGAAAACATCTTTGGGGTCCTGGCCGAAATGCTGCATGGCAGCCTTGATAGAAGACACCGTCGTGCAATTACCTTCGTAGCCTTGAGAGAAACCACTCCAAATGTTATCCGGCTTTTTCCCACGCACACTTTTATCAGGCTGGTAATCATGGTGTTTCGCCCCCTCAGTGATGGGCTTGTTGCTCATGGATTCGGAAGGGCCAAAATTCTCCGGGTTCACACGGCCGCCACCGCCACCTCCGCCACCTCCTCCA